>CAKUHM010000091.1 GCA_934655835.1 uncultured Collinsella sp.
CAAAGACTGTCTCCAACGACTAGTCGTTTAAGAACGTCCCCAATGACTACCCAGAAGTTGCGGTGGAATAGTTCCTGTTTGGGCCTCTAAGGCCGCCATTTAGGAACTATTTCACCGCAAGTTATTTGGGGATGAAAAATGGGCCATGTGTCCCAGTTGTGGAGACTCGTTGAGCCGTCTGGGTATCGTGAAAGATCGCGCGCTCCCCCATCATCAAAAGTGACACACGCTACCTGTTGATGGGAGGCAACCATGGGCTTCTTTGACAAGATGTTCGAGAAGAAAGAGTGCGCGATTTGCGGTACTGAGCTGGGACTTCTAGGTAAGACCAAGATCAACGAAGGCTACCTGTGCAAAGAATGCGTCGGCAAGCTCTCCCCCTTCTTTGGCGGTTATCGCTCTAGCACCGCGGACGACATTCGCGAGCAGCTCGCCTATCGCGAGGCCAATGCCGAGCGCCTGGCATCGTTCAATCCCACGCGCACGCTCTCGGCCGGACGCACCAATATTATGCTCGACGAGGACGCGGGCCTGCTGATCATTACCTCGCAGACGCGCTGGCGCGACGCCAACCCCGACATCATCGAGTTTTCGCAGGTGCTCGGCTGCGATATGGATATCGACGAGCACCGCACCGAGATCTATCGCGAGACCAAGGACGGCGAGCGCGAGAGTTATGACCCGCCGCGCTACGACCTGGATTACGACTTCAATCTGACCATTCACGTCAACACGCCGTACTTTACCGAGATCGACCTGCGCGTGAACGACTCCACCATTGAGCAGCGCGGATCCATCGAGTACCGCGAGGCCAAACGTCAGGCAACCGAAGTCCGCGACGCGCTGGTACAGCTGCGTCAGGAGACGCGCGACAGCGTCGTTGCCGCCAAGGCCCCCAAGACCGCGGTCACTTGCCCCTTCTGCGGTGCCACCACCATTCCCGATGCCAGTGGGCGCTGCGAATACTGCGGCGGCGCCATCGGCGCATAGCCCCCGGCACGGAAAGGACCGATCATGGCCTTCGAAAGCGTTAACTATCAGTGCCCTGCCTGCGGCGGCCCGCTGCATTTTGCCAGCGCCGAGCAAAAGCTCGTCTGCGACTACTGCGACTCACGCTTTGAAGTCGAAGAAGTCGAGGCTCTCTATCGCGAGCGCCAGGACAAGGCAGATGCCAAAGCCGATGCGGCGGCCGCAACATCCAGGCCTGCATCCGACGATGCGGTGCAGGAGCTTGCCGAAAACGCCGGCTATATCTGCTCGTCGTGTGGCGCCGAGCTGATTTCGGACGGCACCGTCGCCGTCACCACCTGCCCGTACTGCGGCAATCCCGCCGTGGCACCCGGTCAGCTCTCGGGCGACTTCTCCCCCGACCTGGTGATCCCGTTTAAGCTCGGGCGCGACGATGTCTTGGCCGCGCTCAAGGAGCACTACAAGGGCAAGATCTTGCTGCCCAAGAGCTTTGTCACCGGCAACCACATCGACGAGGTCCAAGGCGTCTATGTTCCGTTTTGGCTCTACGGCGCCCGCGTGGACGGCGAAGTGTACTTTGACGCAACCAACGAGACCGTGACTGAAGAATCCGACCGTACCGTCACGACCACCGACCACTACGATGCCTACCGTAAGGGCAATATCTCGTTTGAGCGCGTGCCCGTCGACGGATCGTCCAAGATGCCCGACGGCCACATGGACGCCATCGAACCGTTTGACTACGACGCGCTGCGCCCGTTCTCGGTCGCCTACATGCCCGGCTATATCGCCAACCGCTACGACGAAGACTGCGAAACCTGCAAGGCGCGTGCCGAGCGCCGCATGGAGGAGAGCACGATCTCGGCCCTGCGCGAGACCGTCGTCGACGAATACGACGACGCCACGGTCGAAAGCAAGCAGCTCGACTACACCTGGGAAGACAGCGACTACGCCCTGTTCCCCGTCTGGATGCTCTCCACCTCGTGGAACGGCAAGAGCTACCTGTTTGCCATGAACGGCCAGACCGGCCGCATGGTCGGCGAGCTCCCCTGCTCCAAGCCCAAGCTCATCATCGCCTCGCTGCTGTTCTTTGTGATCGGATTTGTCCTCTCCCAGATTCTCTTTATGGGCGAATACGCCTTCGATCCGGATTACCTCACCTTTGATATCGAGGGCATCCTCATCAACATCGTGGCGCCGCTGATCATCGTGATCATCGGAGACGTGCTGCTGGTAAGCCAGCTCAAGACGGCCAACGAGGCGACCCACGCCGATGAGTACTGCGGCGAGCTCGACCTGGTCGAGAAGCACGACACCTTCAGCCACACCGAGACCACCGTCGTCATGAAGGACGACAAGGACGATTAACCATTCTGACCAATACCACCCCGACTTTAACGAGAAAGGAAGATCACCATGGGACTCTTGAAAGCTGGATTGGGAGCTGCCGGCGGCGTCATGGCCGACCAGTGGAAGGAATTTATCTATTGCGAATCGATGCCCGCTGACGTCTTGGCCTGCAAGGGCGTCAAGCGCACCGGCGGCCGCAGCTCCAACACGCACGGCGAGGACAACGTCATCTCCAACGGTTCCGTCATCGCCGTCAACGACGGCCAGGGCATGCTCGTGGTGCAAAACGGCAAGATCATCGAGGTCGCGCTTGAACCCGGCGAGTTCGTCTTCGATACCGGCAGCGAGCCGAGCGTCTTTAGCGGCAACCTGGGCGACTCCATCAAGGAAACCTTCGCCAATATCGGCAGCCGCTTTACCTTCGGCGGCGACGCGGGCAAGGACCAGCGCGTCTACTTCATCAACACCAAGGAGATCATCGGCAACAAGTACGGCACCGCCTCGCCCGTGCCCTTCCGCGTGGTCGACAACAACATCGGCCTGGACGTCGACATCTCCGTGCGCTGCAATGGCGAGTATTCGTACCGCATCACCAACCCGCTGCTGTTCTACACCAATGTGTGCGGCAACGTGACCGATAGCTACACACGCGACAAGATCGACAGTCAGCTCAAGTCCGAGCTGCTCACCGCCCTGCAGCCCGCCTTTGCCAAGATCTCGGAGATGGGCATCCGTTACAGTGCCATCCCCGGCCACACCACCGAGCTCGCCCGCGCGCTCAACGAAGTCCTCTCCGCCGACTGGCGCGACCTGCGTGGCGTCGAGATCGTGAGCTTTGGCGTCAACTCCATCGCCGCCTCGCAAGAAGACGAGCAGATGATCAAGGACCTGCAGAAGGCCGCGGTCATGCGCGATCCCACCATGGCGGCCGCCAATATCGCCAGCGCCCAGAGCGACGCGATGCGCGCCGCGGCGGCCAACCCCAACGGCGCGATGGCCGGCTTTATGGGCATGGGCATGGCAGGCGGCATGGGTGGCATGAACGCCAGTCAGCTGTTTGCCGCCGGCCAGGCGCAGCAGCAGGCCGCCCCGCAGCCGGCACCTGCCCCCGCCCCCGCACCGGCTCCCGCCGCCGCGCCCGCGGCCGGCACGTGGACCTGCAGCTGCGGCGCCACCAACACCGGCAAGTTCTGCCCCGAGTGCGGCAGCCCCGCGCCCGCTCCGGCGCCGGCCAAGTGGTTCTGCCCCAACTGCGGCAGCGAAAACGGCGGCAAGTTCTGCAGCAACTGCGGAACACCCAGGCCCTAGCCCCTCTATCTGGTAACTAGCGGGGGATCCGCCACCCCCGCTCCTGCTTCTATGGGTTTCGTTCGATTAAGGAGGACACCATGAAGACAACGTTCAAAAAGTCCGTACTCGCATTCCTGACATGCGTCTTGGCGCTCGCCTTTGCCCTGACGGGCTGCAGCGGCGGCGGTGGCAAGGATCCCAAGGCCAACTTCGTCGGCAGCTGGGAGCTCTCGGGAGGAACCCTGGAGGGCGAAGAGCTGACCGATGAGTACATGAAGATGCTCGAGGATTGGGGTGTCCACTGCGTCCTGATTCTCGATGAGGACGGCACGGGCGCCCTCGACCTGTTCCTTGAGGTTGTCGACCTTAAATGGGGGGCAAAGGACGCCACCACCGTAACGATCACCGCCGAAGACGAGTCGCACGACATGAAGCTCAAGGACGGCAAACTCATCCTCGAAGAGGATGACGGCAATCTTGTCTTCACCAAGTCCGACAAGGATCTGTCCGGCACGGTGAAGAAGGATCGCGAGGCTGCCGAAAAGGAAGAGGAGATCGATGAGGCCGTCGAAGACGACGACGTCCAGAGTGTCGAAATCTCCCCCGCCGTCACCGTCGCCGATGACGATCTGTGCACCATCACCATCACCGAGAAGTTCAAGGACGACTGGGGCGACATCGGCTTTGTCGTCAACATCACCAACAAGAGCGACAAGGACCTGACCTTCTACGCTCCCAGCGGTAAGACCAACGTCAACGGCACCATGAAGGAACCCTGGTTCTCGGCTCACCTGATGCCCGGCACCAACGCCACCGAGGAATTCACCTTCTCGAACGGCGCGCTCGATAGCCTCGACGACCTGGTCAACACGACCATCGGCATCGACGCCTACCTGACCGATTCCTACGAGGACGTCGCCTCCTACAGCGCAACCATCGCGTAACGGCAGACATCGACAGCCGCGGATTGGCGGACACATCCGCGCACATGCCAGGCGGGGCCGCAGGAAAATATCCTGCGGCCCCGCCACTTTGCGCCGATAGGTAACGAGCGCTAGCGCTCCATATTGGGAACGATGCTGCCCTCGGTCACCGCATGCACGGCCAGGCGCATGATGTTGTCGTAGCCGGTCTTGTTGAGAATCTCCGAGATACGGCGCTTAATCGTGCCCTCGCTCATAAACAACTCGGCCGCAATCTCGCGACGGCTCTTGCCTTCGCAGGCAAGGCGCAAAATCGACAGCTCAACGTCGTCGAGCGCCGCCGTGCCCGAAAAGATGCTTTCGGGCGGCTTGGGAAACGTGCAGTAGCCCGCCAACGTGGAGCGCATCACGGCAAAGAGCTCATCGATACCGACGTTCTTGTACACAAAGCTGTCGACGCCCGCCTCGCGTGCCTGATCCACAAACGTAATCTCGGGCATGCCCGTCATGATAACGATGCGGCACTCGGGCAGCCGCTCTTTGATGCGCGCCGCCGCCACGATGCCGTTGGAATCGTGCTCGGTGCACACGTCCATCAAAATCATGTCCGGATGCTCCTTGAGCGCGACGTCCAAGGCATCTGAGGCATCGGCGATGGCGGCAACAACGGTCATGTCGGGCTGGTCACCAACAGAGCGTGCGAGGCTCTCGCGCAGAATGGCCTGGTCTTCGACGATAAGGATACGAATCATGAGCTTCTCCTTTGGACCGTTGCGTTGGAGTTCAGCGGAATGGACACCGCAAGCGTAAAGGGCGGGGCGGCATGGACCTCCAGGCTGCCGCCCAGATTTTGCGCGACATGCCTCATACCAGGGATACCCGTTCCCTCGCGATACGATACGGGAGCGGGCGCACCGTCGTTTGATACCGTCATGTGCGCAATGGCGCCACCATCCGATGCCTCCTGCCACAGGCGCACCTGAACCTGGTGGGCCTGCGCATGCTTGGTGGCATTGGTCGACGCCTCGCGGATTATCTGCAAAAAGGCAGCAGCGACGTGCGCATCGTCCGGAAGCGATCCATCTACATCGATCTGCACGCTCACCAGACCAAAGGCATGAACGATATCGCCGAGCTGCTCCGCAGGCTCGCTAGCGCCACCGCTACGCAGGTCGGCAGCAATCGAGCGCAGCAACGGGTCAATCTGCTCGAGCGACTCGTCGTCCAGGCGTCCCTCTTCCAGATATCGATGGAGGATGGACAGGCGCTGGCCGATCACGTCGTGCACGCGGGCACGCATGCGCAGGTAGGCCGCATTGTCGGCAACTTTTTTGACTTCCTCGATCTGGGCCTGGAGCTCTTGACCCGCGAGCTCAAGCAGGTGGTTGGCTTGCGCCAAACGATCGTGAGCATGCGCGTACTC
>CAKUHM010000092.1 GCA_934655835.1 uncultured Collinsella sp.
AAACGGATAGTTCCAAGGCGCCATGATCAGCGTCACGCCATAGGGAACCGGCTGCGTCTTGCACACGCTAATAGCATTGGCGAGGTCGCACGGGCGCAGGTGCGCACGACTCCACCGGGCCACATGCGCAATCTGGTGGCGAATCTCGGAAAGCGATGTGCCGATCTCGCACATGTACGCCTCGTCATGCGACTTGCCCAAATCGGTCTTGAGCGCATGGGCGATATCGTCCTCGTGTGCCCGAACCGCATCGCGCAGGCGCATGAGCGCGCGGCGGCGAGCATCGACATCAAACGTGGCGTGCGTCTTAAAATAGGCACGCTGGCCGCTAACGATGCGCGCGATTTCCTCGGTGTTCATGGACCCTCCTAGTTCTCGTCCTCAAACATACCACCCGCGACGACCTCGTACATATGCTCGAGCTCCACACGGTCCATCAAAAGCGGGACAGGATACAGCGGATTGGCCTCGGCATCGGCATGGGCGGCCATTTGCGGAATATCGGAGCGGCGAATACCCGAGACGTATTTAGGAATTCCCAAGGCATCGTCCATGCGATCGACCCAATCGATAAAGGCCTCGGCAGCCAAGCCGTCCTGCGCGTTAGCCGGCGCAATGCCCGCCATGCGAGCAAGATCGGCAAGCTTGGGAGCGGCAGCTTCGCCATAAGCGCGAAGCATGTGCGGCAGGATAATGGCGTTGGCCAAACCGTGCGGAATGCCATATCGGCCACCCAGACTGTGCGCGATGGCATGCACATATCCAACATAGGAGCGCGTAAATGCGACGCCCGCCTTATACGCCGCCGAAAGCATATTGCGACGCGCACGCATGTTGTCGCCATGCTCATAGGCCTCGAGCAAATTGTCGTGGATGAGCTGAACCGCTTGGCGCGCCATCTTGCGCGTGTAGGGCGTGGTGCTACGGCCGATAAAAGCCTCGACGGCATGCGTCAGAGCATCCATACCCGTCTGCCCCGTAATGGACGCCGGCAGCCCACGCGTAAACTCGGGGTCGTGCACCGCAAAGCGCGGAATGAGCACAAAGTCATTGATGGGGTACTTATAGTGCGTCTCGTCGTCGGTAATCACCGCCGCGAGCGTGACTTCGCTTCCCGTACCGGCGGTAGTGGGAACCGCGATAAGCAGCGGCAGGAGACGGTGAACACGCAACAGGCCGCGCATCTTGTTGATGGGTTTGTTTGGCTGCGCAATGCGCGCGCCCACGCCCTTGGCGCAATCCATGGCCGAACCGCCACCAAAGCCGATAATGGCCTGGCAGTCGTTCTCGCGATACAGCGCCGCCGCTTCCTCCACATTCGAGACCGTGGGGTTCGCACGCGTTTCGGCATAGACCGTAACGCCAATCCCCTTGGACGCGAGCGCGCGCTCGAGCGGCGCCGTAAGCCCCAGACGAGCAATGCCAGGATCCGTCACGATAAGGACCTGCTGTATCGAGCGCTTTTGGAACACCGCGGGCACATCCTCGGCATGCTCCAAAATGCGCGGCTCGGTATAGGGCAGAATCGGCAATGCGATGCGAAAAACCGTCTGATATGTTCGGCACCAGGCACGACGGGCTAGATGCATAAAGGAAACTCCTTCATTTGTTGATGGGTCAACATTTGCTCGACCGATTGTACTCATCGTGGGACGCAGGCAGCACGGTAATCGTTAATCAATCAACATCTTCATATTGTTCGGAGCTTCCCGGCGTCATCCGGTGTTAGTCTTTCAGAGTCCATTGGATTCACGTCCGCCGCAAAGGAGGCGCAAAGGTGCATGACATCTGGAACCCCTGGCATGGCTGCACGCGCGTCAGCGAGGGATGCGACAACTGCTACATGTATTACATGGACGGACAACGCGGTATCGACCCCTCCGTGATTAGAAAAAGCAAGTCGGGCTTCACCTATCCCCTCCAACGCCGACGAGACGGCAGCTACAAAGTTCGCGCCGGCGAGCTTATCCGCATCTGCATGACAAGCGATTTCCTGTTGCCCGAAGCCGATCCCTGGCGACCAGAGGTATGGGATATCATCCGCCAGAGACCCGACGTAAAGTTCTTCATTCTGACCAAACGTCCCGAGCGCTTTTGCGACTGTCTGCCCAGCGACTGGGGCGATGGCTGGCAAAACGTCATGCTCAACGTAACCTGCGAAAACCAGCGCAGGGCAAATGAGCGGATTCCCCTCCTGCTCGCCACGCCGGCCGCACACCGCGGCATCATGTGTGCGCCGTTCATCGGAAGCGTATCGGTCGAGAAAGCCGCCCCCGGTAGCCTTGGAAAACCCGATGGAATCGAGCAGGTCATCGCAGGCGGAGAAAACTACGCGGGAGCGCGTCCCTGCCATTACGAATGGGTGCGCCAGCTGTATGCCGAATGCGTAGCGGCAAATGCGACGTTCGCTTTCATCGAAACCGGAAGCACCTTCGTTAAGGACGGGCGAACATATCACCTTCGTGGCAAAAACCTGCAAAGCGAACAGGCATGGAAATCAGGTCTCCAGCACCGCGGCCGCCAAATCGAGTGGGACCTAAGGGACCCGCTCGGCTTGGAAATCCCCAGCTCGGAGCTTTGGGATCCACCGTATTTTGAGTGGTGTGAAACCTGCGGAAGCAAGTTCATCTGCAACGGCTGCGTCCGCTGCGGACTATGCGGGCGCTGTTAGATGACAGCGTCAAAATTGTTTTATTAAAAATTATTCCTAATAGGCTTCACATTCGGTCTCATTTATGGATAATAGAACTCGTCAAGACGCGCGTCCGGAGAGGGCCCTTACGGGACCGGACAAGCGCCCCATCGCCATCGGTCGAAAGGATCGAATCATGAAGTTTGTTTGCCCCGTTTGCGGTTATGTGGAAGAGTTCGACGGCGACCAGCTGCCCGAGGACTTCAAGTGCCCCCAGTGCGGCGTCCCCGGTTCTCGTTTCCTGAAGCAGGAGGAGGGCCAGCTCGAGTGGGCTGCCGAGCACGTCGTGGGCGTCGCCAAGATGGAGGGCGTCTCCGAGGACATCGTTGCCGACCTGCGCGCCAACTTTGAGGGCGAGTGCTCCGAGGTCGGTATGTACCTTGCCATGGCTCGCGTCGCTCATCGCGAGGGCTATCCCGAGATCGGCCTGTACTGGGAGAAGGCTGCCTACGAGGAGGCCGAGCATGCCGCCAAGTTCGCTGAGCTGCTGGGCGAGGTCGTGACCGACTCCACCAAGAAGAACCTCGAGATGCGCGTTGAGGCCGAGAACGGCGCTACCGCCGGCAAGACCGACCTCGCCAAGCGCGCCAAGGCCGCTGGCCTCGATGCCATCCACGACACCGTGCACGAGATGGCTCGCGACGAGGCTCGCCACGGCAAGGCTTTCGCCGGCCTGCTCAAGCGCTACTTCGGCTAAGATAGCTGTCTGAGACATAACCTCTAGCTCAATGAGGCCCGGACCACACGGTTCGGGCCTTTTTGTGTCTCGAGGACTCGTTAACGCCCTGAAATAGGACCGCCTTAGGCATTGGTATCTCGTCAAAAACTAAGTGAGTAGACTTTTTGGAACTTGCCGAGCACACCATCCATATTGCTTTATAAAGCCGCAGGCAAATGACTTGTTGCAAAACGGCCTGGTCGCCAAAGTGCCAAAAGTCTACTCACTTAGAACCGCAGCCGTCCACGATCGAGCTGTTTTGCGTCTAACGGGCATCTTTCCGTCAATTACTCCCAATTTTGTCCAGTCAACGAATAGTTCAGACCGAAGTAATGTCTCAGCCCTTTGCTCATCTGAGCTTTTATCACGATATTCAGCATCGAGCATCCTGCATACGGCCTTAACAATCGCGCGGAATCTACCCTCATCGGATATCTGTCTGTGTGTCAGGAGAAGTACATCGTAGCCCATGGCCTGAAGGGCTGTCATGCGGTCAGCGTCACGCAAGCCATCCCCTGCGCGTCCGTGCGAGGCCTTCCCCTGACATTCAATGGCCACCTGTCGCCTGCCGTCCGGCGAAGAAAGAAGCAGGTCGATATATACACGGGACTTTCCCACAATCGCTCGAGCACTTGTGCTTAGCGTCACTTCGACATTGAGCTCTATGCCGCAGAACCCTTCGCCTCCCAGGGCTCGCGGCAGTCCAAGCAACAAATACGCCTCGACCTCAAAAGGCGACGCGGCACCCAATGGAACGAGTTGCGATACCGCCATAAATCTATTGCCGTAACGCATCCCGCAAACATCTGAACAAAAACGGTCAAGGTCTCTGCCCAAAACCAAAGCGTCTCGACGCCATAAATTTGAGGCGGTGCCATCTTCGGACGGGCAGCGCACCCAACCGAACGTTGTCGAAATCGCGCCCGAATCAATTGCGCGCGTAAGCTCCGCCTCAAGCGCCGCCGGCAGAGCGCACACCGCAAACAAGCCGCACATCTCCGCCAATACCAAAAGAAGCTGAAGATCCGTCAGATGCCGCAACATGATGAATGCCGTCAGTAGAGGAGACGTAATCAAAAATCCATGCTCCGTTTCCAGCACGGATTCCCTGGGGAGCTCACCGAGGAACAGCCGCTGCCTAATGCTGGCAGGACAAGTCCGCTTGTTTCTCGTCCGAACCAATGTATACAACGGAAAGCCGAGCGCAACCGCAGCCGTCGGGTTACGGGCAAGATCATATCGCTGCCGGTCTTCTTCCGGCCGTGGAAGCGGCGGACACAAAGCGCGGACCTGAGGGGGCAAACGCCAGTACCTAAAAGCCGATATGTCACAAAGTAGATCCTTCATAAGCACAGGAAAACACGAATTTCAACCCAATCGGTCTCGCATTGGCGCGAACGCACCAAAAAATGGCGTCGAACGGACTGCTAAGTTTTCAACAGCCCTCCCCAACTGACCAAAAGCTTACCGAGAACTGGACGAAGCCCTGTTGAAAACTCCTTTTATTTCTCACGCCGAAGCTTTGCGCGGCAAGTGAGTAGACTATTTGGAACACCCCGAGCAGACCGGTCATTCTGCTTCTCAAAACCACAGGTAGATAGCTTGTTACGAAACTGCCTGGTCGCCAAAGCGCCACAAGTCTACTCACTTAGGTTGCAGAGCGCCCCGTTAGCTGCAATTCCAAGGTATTAAGCACTTTTGGACTCAGATCGTCATACTGAACAAGAATTTGACTTGAGTTTTCAGGAACAGATGCGCCATCGGCACACCAAAAACAGTCACTGATATCGATAAAAGGGATACTCGAGTGCATGAGAGCCCGTGTAAAAGAGCTTTCGCCCGCTTCGCACTCCGCAACCACGGTGCAGTAAAGGCCCGCGTCTGCATGCTCGATCGACACCTCCCCTGCCGGAAACGTCTTGCGCACAATTGCCGCCAAACCATCACGCGCCTCACGAGCACGAACGCGCACGCGGTTCACATGGCGCTCGTAATCGCCCGATTCGAGCAAGCGCGCCAACGCAACCTGATCTACAGAGCTGACCGACGAGGCATAAAAACCCAGCTCACGCCTGAATCGTTCCATGAGCTCATCGGGCAGGACCATGTATGCTAGGCGCAGGGCCGATGACAGGCTCTTAGAAAAGGTATTGGTGTAGATGACCGATTGGGCAGCATCGATCGATGCGAGCGCGGGGATCGGCTTGCCAGCCAGACGAAACTCGCAATCGAAATCGTCCTCAATGAGATATCGACCCTGCCGCTCGGCAGCCCAGCTCAGCAGTGCGTAGCGACGCGCGATGCTCGTCACCAGGCCAGTCGGATATTGATGAGACGGCATTAGGTGAAGAACATCCGCCCCGGCATCGAGCAGCTCGCCCAAGTTAACGCCCTCACCATCCAGCGGAATATGCCGCACTTTGCAGCCCATGGCCTGATAGATGCGCGTCAGACGCAAGTAGCCCGGATCCTCGACGGCGTATGTC
>CAKUHM010000093.1 GCA_934655835.1 uncultured Collinsella sp.
TTCACCGCGCCGGCACGCACCAGCAGCGCCTCGGCGCCATCGTAGTCCATGCGCACGCGCGAGCGAATCACGCTGGGATAGGGATCATAGTGGCGAACGTGGCCCTGCGCATCGAGCTCGATATCGACGGTAAACGCCAGACGGTCCTCGTCGGGACGAAGCGAGCACAGGTCGTTCGACAAGCGCTCGGGCAGCATAGGCAGCACGCGATCGGCCAGATACACCGATGTTGTGCGATGGCGCGCCTCAAGATCGATATGCCCGTCCCAGGCCACGTAGTGTGAAACGTCGGCGATGTGGACGCCCAACTTGTAACCGCCATCGGGCGTGCGCTCCAGCGAGATGGCATCGTCAAAGTCGCGCGCGTCGACCGGGTCGATCGTGATGACAAAACGGTCGCGCAGATCGCGCCGGAGCGGATCTTTGAGCGCCGCGGCCACATCGAGCGAAAGGCTCTCGGCCTCGACCAGCGCCGCCTCGGGATAGCTATCGGTATAGCCATAACGCGCCATTACATACTGAACGCCCAGGTCGGGCGCGTCATCGCCGCCAATGCGACGCTCAATCGTCACCGTGCCCGATTCCAAGCGCGTCGGATAGGTCAGAATGCGTGCGACCACAGCGTCACCGGGATGAACGCCCAAGCGCTCAGCCGAAGTGTCCTCGGGCAAAATGAAGAAATCGGCCTTGAGGCGCGAATCGAGCGGCTCGATCACGCCGAGCGGACCGGCGGTCTGGTACGTCCCCACCACACTGATGGCGGCGCGCTCGACGACCCCCTCGATCACGGCACGACGCTCACCGTGCGGGCTGTTCTTAATGCTCACGGCGACGGTATCGCCATCCATGATCTCGCGCTTACCGCGACCCATGACTTTGTAGTCGCCGTTCTCGGTTATGACATAGGCGCTGTGCTCATGGAGCTGCACGCGTCCGGTCAGACCCGGGCGGCGCTCGCTGCGCACCGGTCCACGCTTGTTGCGGGCACCGCGCTTATGCTTGTTATTGCGCCCCATGGGGCCTCCTAACTATCGATTGCATACTCCAAAGAGTCTACCCAAATGATCCCTATGCGACAGAGGAATCAAAAAACGGGCCGCCCCATAAGAGACGACCCGTTGAAAGAAATGAATTCCAGGCATGCCTACACGCGCAGGTAGCGGCGCATGGCAATGGCAGAACCAAAAAGACCGATAATCACGCCGACCAAAATCAGCGCAGCATAGGTCACCAGGTAGTACTGCATCGGCAGGGCAAACGACATCCAGCCGATGCTCTCCTGCAAACGCGGAATCATCAGATTGCGCAGCAGCTCCAGAACGCCGATGGAAAGCAGCGAGCCCAAAATGGCCTGCAGTACGCCCTCGGTGATAAACGGGCCGCGAATGAAGCCGTTGCTGGCGCCGACCAGACGCATAATCGCAATCTCACGACGACGCGCCGTGATGGACAGGCGAATCGTGTTGTTGATGAAGATGAATGCGATAAAGGTCAGAAGGCCAACGAGCACCACGGCGGCGATGCGGATGTAGTTGGTCACCTGGAACAGGCGGCTCACTTCCTCCTGGCCGTACAGCACGCTCGCGTTGACGTCGCCGTCATCCGCGATCTTCTGGAAGTCGGTGTTCTTCTTGAGCTTCTCTGCCGTGCTCTCGACCTTGGACGGATCGTCCATCTCAATTGCAAACGAAGCCGGCAGCGGGTTCTGGCCATCGAGCGCGCTCATGGTGGCGTCGGCGTTGCCCGACATCTTGCTCGTATACTCGGCCAGCGCGTCATCCTTGTCCTTGTAGGTCACGGACTTGACGTTGCTCCATGTCTTAAGCTCAGCCTCAAAAGCCTGAACATCGGCCTGATCGGCGTCATCGCTAATGAACGCGTTGATGACAACCTGATCCTCGACGGTGCCGATCACGGAGTTCAGCATCGCGGAGCCCATGATGAACAGGCCGATGATAAACAGCGAAAGGAAGATCGTGATGACGGCGCCGAGCGAGGTAGTCCAGTTACGGAAGAAGTGGCTGATTGCCTCTTTGAAGGAGTAGCCCACGTTAGTTGGTGCCATAGTTGCCGTAACCTCCCCTCTCCTGGTCGCGGATAACGTGGCCGCCCTCGAGGGCGATCACGCGACGGTGCATGCTATCGACCATCTCGCGGTCGTGCGTGGCGACGATCACGGTGGTGCCGGTGCGGTTAATGCGCTCGAGCAGCTTCATGATGCCCAGCGAGATCGCCGGGTCGAGGTTACCCGTGGGCTCGTCGCAGATCAGCAGCGGCGGACGGTTGACCATAGCGCGGGCGACGGCAACGCGCTGCTGCTCGCCACCGGAAAGCTGGTCGGGCAGCGAGTCCATCTGATCGGCCAGACCGACCAGACGCAGCACCTCGGGCACCTGGCTGCGAATGACGCCCCTGGGCTTGCCGATGCACTGCAGGGCAAACGCCACGTTTTCGTAGGCGGTCTTTTGCGGCAGAAGCTTAAAGTCCTGGAACACGGCGCCAATCTGGCGGCGCAGGAACGGAACCTTGCGGTTCTTGATCTTCATGAGGTCCTGACCGGCAACCAAAATGCGGCCGCTCGTCGGCTTGACGTCGCGGTTGAGCGTCGACAGCAGCGTGGTCTTACCCGAGCCGGAATGACCGACCAGGAAGACGAACTCGCCCGGATAGATCTCAATGTTGATGTCGTCAAGTGCAGGCTTGTTGGGCTGTGCCGGATAGATCTTGGTGACATGCTCCATAAGGATGACGGGCTCGACACCGGCCTGCTTGGCCATCTTCTTGCGGCTGGCCTGCGGATCGATGGGCGCAAACACCGACGTAAAATCGGGGTTGTTGAGCGCGTTATCGAGGCTTGCGACCTCGGCTGCCTGATCGCTCTCGACCACCGGGGCGGCAGGCTGCGTGGGATCGGGAATAGCGGCAAAGAGGCCAGACTGCGCAGACTGAGGAGCCGGTGTCGCAGGAGCCATGGGGTCGGGAATGCCGGCCATGCTAGGCTGCGGCGCGGCGGCGCCAGCCTGAGGCTGCTCCACGCGAGCGGTCACAGCCTGAACGGGCTCAAAACCCGCCGTGCCGGAAAGCGCAACATCGCTGGTGGGATTGTAGGCAAAGGGATCGGATGCCGGCTGTGCCTGATCTGCCGGCTGAGCGGGGGCCTGAGCAACAGGCTGGCCCTCTGAATCCGGAGTGGCGAAACGACTGCCCTGGACGCCTGCCTGCGTCTTGGGGGCATCATCGCCCGCACCGGAGGTACGGAAGTGGTTACCCACTGGTGCTCCTTATCGTCGTGCGTTTAAACTACATGAGCGCTTTATATTTTAGCAGCAATGCCTTTGCTGCACATAAGAAGCATGGCGCGCCTTGGGTTCCCGTCGGCCCCCTTGAATATCAACTTCATCCGAACACCTCCCCCGTCCGCCTCAATCGGGTATACTTCAGTCATTGTGAAAAGCCCTAGGGCTTTTAGCGGCTGCGGGTACCTGTACCTTCAGCCGCATTTTTCTTATCTTTTGGAGCCGATATGGGAGATTCCGGCACCGCCACAACAAGGGAACGGCCACTCATCGGCGCCGCCCAGCAAGTCCGCCACCTCAAGGACCGAGGGGTCCGCTTCGAGCTGACAGACGAGCGGGAGGCCGAGCGGTTCCTGCGAGAGAGCAACTTCTTCTTCAAGGTGAAGGCGTTCGCGAAGTGCTTCTCCCGCTACACCAACCCCGACTCGGAGCACTTCGGCTCCTACATCAACCTCGACTTCGCCCACCTCGCCGAGCTCACGAGGCTCGACCACCACCTTCGCGAGACAGTCCTCTCCCTCACACTCGACATCGAGCACTACATGAAGGTCGAGCTCAACAAGATGATCATGGACGAGGGAGACGATCCCTACGAGCTCATGGCGTCCTTCTTCAATTCCGAGCGCGAGAGAAAGGTCAGGGTACTCGAGAAGAGGGTCGATCTCGACTCTGTTCGGTCGAAAGCCCCGACGGTCATGGGCCTGTCCGGAGACCTGGCCGCCCAGGACGCCGAGACCGTCATCTCCGCTCTAGCCTCCATTCTGCACCTTGCATCGGATTCGCTCGACGGGATAGGCCCCGAGCACACCGAGAGGAGTCTCGCCGGGCTGGGAGGGTCCTCATACACCCGCGGGCTCATCGAGAAGTACGGAGACCCTGGACACATGGCGGTCGAGGAGCTGGGGATCGACCGCGAGCTCGTGTCACTCACTAAGAGAGCGCCCATCGTCCACGACTTCACCGCCCTCGCCCTCTGCTACATGCACATAGCCAAGAGCGAGAACGCAAGAGGGGACGCCGCCGGGCAGCTCCGAGCCCTGCGCAGACGATTCATGGCGCACAGGGACTACTTCTCCAAGCAGGGCGAGCTGAAGAACGGCCTGGCCATGCTCAGCGAGGTCATGGACAAGACGGCTGACCGGCTCTCACGGCCATAGCGGACACGTCTCGTAGCACCAGAAGTCAGCTCTCCGCATCCATCACCGCCCAGCCCACAGGTGCAATACTCGGAATAGATATTAGACAAGAGGGACAGGTGGCCTGATAGTCCCCCGATTTTGTCCTGCGCTGCATCGAGGCGGAGGCATATACCGCCTTTCGAGCGCGCGTGACGCCGACGTATAGCAGGCCGATTTCCTCGATAAGCCCGTCTGGCGCTCTGCGCATCGACCCGAAGGCAAAGGGAGCCCAGAAGCTTGACGCTGCCATCAAGGCATGGCAGGACGCACAGGAGAACCTCAAGTCGGGGAAGATGACTCGGGACGGTTACGGTCTCCGGCGCGTCTCGTTCAAATGACCAGAGCGGTTTGGGAAAGCGAATAAGCTCCCTTTCCGCCTGCCACACCCTCGCATATCCGCCACTCACCGAGCATCGCTGACTGCGGTTTCCCCCATTGCATGGGACGTAAATTTCAAAATTCCGCGCACATCCCGGCGCCAAACCACGTTATGCCCTATAGGAGGTGAGGGAAGAGAATGCAAGGCTTTCCATACGGCAGCAACGGCAGGACGGACGCGCCAGGCCGCGAAAACGACTCTTTGGTGGGGCGCTTCGCAGAGGAGCACTACGACGAGGTATACCGCTACTGCGCGCGAAGGCTCCCCTCGAAAGAGGATGCCCGAGACGTGACTCAGGAGGTGTTCCTTCGACTCGTGCGGAGCGATGCGCTATACGCCGAGCATGGAAAGCCCCTCGCGTATCTCTACACCTGCGCGCGCAACGTCTGTGCCGACTTCTACCGAGGCCAAAAACCGGTTGGCACCTTGGACGAGGACGATGCGCCGGCAATTCCTGACGCGCGGCATGTGGACATGGACGGACGGCTGATCATGGCAGATGCCCTTGCCCGCCTTACGGAAGAGGAGCGCGAGGTCATCGAGCTGCGCTACGGCCAGGACCTGCCTATGTCCGACATCTCCGCCGTGACGGGGAAGTCGAGGTTCGCCCTCTATCGAATCGAGCGGCGCGCGCTCGGCAGGCTCAAGGAACTGATGGGAGAAGGCCATGAATGACTCGAAGCTAAAGGATGCGCTGAGGAGCTACTACGCCGCTGACGCGGCATCCCCCGACGCTTCGGCGCGCAAGCGCACCTTGCTGCTCGTGGAAGCAGAGGCGGCTCGCGCCTGCGGAGGCGCGAGGGAGGCGGGTTACATCCCGCTCTGGCGGTTCGTCGCGAGCCAGGTTCGGTTCGTGCGTCCCTGGGCATGGATGCTCCAGATCGCGCTTCTGGCATGCATGCTCGTTCTCGTCGGTGAGATCGGCCCGCACTCGGGAAGCCCCATCGTCGTCATGGCGGCATCGGCCCTCTCGGTTGCCATAGCGGCGCCATCGGTATTCAAGAGCTTCGAGACCCGCGTCTGCGAGATGGAGTACTC
>CAKUHM010000094.1 GCA_934655835.1 uncultured Collinsella sp.
GGTGAAGGCTCCCGCGGCCGACGCCGAGCGCAAGCTTTCCGCTGCCGCCGAAGAAGCCGAGCAGTCGACCGAGCGCGTCCTGATTGGCGAAGCCGGGGACGAGGCCGCCGCGGGTGACGATGGTGCACAGAAGCCTGCCGCTAAAGCAGCCCAGTATTACACTTACACGCCCGCCGAGACCTCTGAGGAGTTCTGCGATGAGTAGCGAAGCAACCTGCCCTATCACGCTGACCGTTGCCGGTGACCCGCGTCTCGCTCGCCTTGTGCGCATGACGGCAGCCAACGTTGGTGCCCTGTGCTCTATGTCTGTCGATCGCATTGAGGACATCCGCATGGCTGCCGAGGAGGCTTTCATTTTTGGTTGCACCGCGGTCGACTGCGACGACATCACCATCAAATTCGATGTCGATGAGACCCACGTTGGCATGGCTATTACCTTTGGCGATCAGGCTACGGTCGATGAAGACGACCAGGCTGCGGTGTATGCCGAGCTTATCCTCGCGAGCGTTTGCGACTCCTACGAAAAGACTGCGGCGCCCCTGACGCTTTCCCTCGACCTCAAGGCGGATATTTAATATGACCGAACGTTCCCGGAGCGGCAAGACCGCTTGGGACAAGGAGAAAACCCGCGAGCTGTTTCGTCGCTACAAGGAGACCGGTGATCCGGACGCCCGCGAGCAGCTCGTCATGTCCCATATGAACCTGGTAAGGTTTCTTGCCAACAAATTTAAGAATCGCGGCGAGCCGCTCGACGACCTCATGCAGGTCGGCTATCTGGGTTTGCTCAAGGCTATCGACCGTTTTGACCCCGAGCGCGGACTCGAGTTCACGACGTTTGCGACACCCACTATCTTGGGCGAGATCAAACGCCATTTCCGCGACAAGGGCTGGAGCGTGCGCGTACCGCGTCGCCTGCAGGAGCTCTCGGCCAAGGTCAACCAGGCTACTGACAAACTTACCAACGAGCTGCAGCGTTCGCCCAAGGTTGAGGAGGTCGCTGAGTATCTAGATGTGACCGTCGATGAGGTCCTCGAGGCTATGGAATCGTCTTCGGCCTATACCTCGGTGCCCATCGAGGCTCCTGGTGCGTCCGATTCCGACGATGCCCCCTCGATTCTCGATCGCTACGCCGACGACGACAATGAGCTCGACTTTACCGATGACCGCTTGGTGATCGAGGAAGCCATCCGTGATTTCTCGCCGCGCGAGCGCGAGGTTATCGAGCTGCGCTTTGTAAAGGGCATGACCCAGATCGAGATCGCCAAGAAGCTGGGTATATCGCAGGTCCAGGTTTCGCGCCTGCTGCGCCGCACGCTTAAGAAGATTCAGGACAAGATCGACCCCGACGGAGTGATGATTCGTTCATGAGTGAACACCCCCAACAAACCGATCGCGTGCTGAGCGACACCCGCATTCTGACGCTGCGCATTTGGGCTGTTGTCGGCTGCATTGTCATCGCCGCTGTCATCTTTAACCTTATGGGCATCCTGGCACCGGTTATCGAGTTTCTTGCCGTCGGCTCCATCATTGCTTTTGTGATGTCCCCGATCACCAACTGGCTCGAGCACCATGGCGTGAATCGCGGCATCGGTTCGCTTATCGCGCTTATTGTTGTCGTTGCCGTGCTCGTCGGCGTCGTTTGCATCTTGTCGCCGATTCTTTTTGGTCAGATCATGGAAGTCCTGAGCCGCCTGCCCGAGCAGCTTCGTGTTGCGGGCGGCGATCTCAATGAGATGATCTCGCATGCCAAGACGCTCAACAACACGCCGCTCAAGGAGTATTTGGACGATAATCTTTCGTCGCTTGTCACCGTGGCATCGAAGTACGTGTCTCAGATCGCTGCCGAGCTTGGCCGCGGTGTGTTCCCGCTCATCACCAATACGGCCTCGCAGCTGTTCGTGATCTTCCTGGGTCTGGTGCTCGCGTACTGGATGGCCTGCGACTACCCTCGCATGCACCACGAGATTTGCACCATCCTCGGCCAGGAAAAGGAGACCTCGTACCGCTTTATGGTCGCCATCCTTTCTCGCTCTGTCGGCGGCTACATGCGCGGTATGGTCGTGACGTCCATCTGCGGTGGTTTCCTTGCCTTTATCGGTTTTATGATCATCGGCCATCCGTATGCGGCGCTCATGGCTATCTTTACCGGCATCATGCATTTGGTTCCGGTCGTTGGTCCATGGGTGAGTGCAGCAATCGCCACAGTGCTCGGGTTCATGTTCAGCCCCATGTTGGCGTTATGGACGCTCATCGTGACGATGGTCGCGCAAAACGTCACCGATAACGTGATTTCGCCTAAGGTCATGCAGAGCTCGGTGCAGGTGCATCCCATCATGAGCCTCACGGCGCTCGTTATTGGCTCGGCGCTCATGGGCCCCATCGGCATGATTATTGCCATCCCGCTTTGTGCGGCCCTCAAGGGCATCTTCGTGTACTACTTCGAGAATGAGACCGGCCGTCAGCTTGTGGCCTATGACGGCGCCGTGTTTAAGGGCACACCGTACCGCGATGCCGATGGCAACCCGGTCGCCGCCTACGACGCGCTCGGCGACGACACCTTCATCTACGAGTCCGAGCTCATCGGCAACGAGACTGCGCCCGAGGCCCAGGCGATGCCTAAGCCCGAGTTCGATAATCCCTGGATCAAGCTGTCGGGCCTGCAGCCCGATGCGACGGGTTTCTTCAAAAACCCCTACCAAAACAGGTATCGACGGCTCCATGGACGATTCGGATTCTAAATAGGCCCTATTAACGTTTCTTGAAGTTGTAAATGACAATAAACACGAGCAAAGCGATTGATAAGGGGCCGGCTACATAGAAAAAGAGAACGTCAATTGCGCGTAGAGTGTAATAAGCCTTATCGCCGGACATTACTGCATACAATACGTAGCCAAATGCTGGTTGGTTTGCGTACCAGCAGGAGAAGGCCAAGAGCGCTAAAAGTGCTAGTACCAGAAGTGCATTCAGGACAAATCGTTTACTTTTCATCGATCGCTCCTTCCGGGTGACTCTTATATGTAATTCTACAGCAGTCCTTTTTCAAAGGATCGCACAGTACTGAATAACGTGCACTTTCGCTGGAGGGTCGCTGTTTGGCGACCCTCTTTTTTGCACTGGGGCGGTGGGATGGTAATATCGTTACGTTTGAACTGTTTCGATGTGAAACCGAGGAGATTCCCTCTATGAGTGCTGACTACCCGTCAATGACTACGGCCGAGATCCGCTCTAAGTTCCTCAACTTCTTTGAGGAGCGCGGTCTTAAGCTCTATCCTTCTTCGTCCCTCGTCCCCGACGATCCTTCGCTGCTGCTTGCCAACGCCGGCATGAACCAGTTTAAGGAGTACTACCAGGGCAAGAAGACCATGAAGGAGATCGGCGCGATCTCCTGCCAGAAGTGCGTCCGCACCAACGATATCGACTGCATCGGCGAGGACGGCCGTCACCTGTCCTTCTTCGAGATGCTCGGTGACTTCTCCTTTGGCGGCGTCTCCAAGCAGCAGGCCTGCGCTTGGGCCTTTGAACTCATCACCAAGGAGTTCAAGCTGCCGCTCGACCGCCTGTACTTCACCGTCTTTACCGAGGATGACGAGACTCACGACGTGTGGCGCTCCTTGGGCGTTGCCGAGGACCACATCTCCCGTCTGGGCGAGGACGACAACTTCTGGGCCGCTGGCCCCACCGGCCCCTGTGGTCCGTGCTCCGAGATCTACTTTGACATGGGCGAGGAGGTCGGCTGCGGTAAGCCCGACTGTAAGCCCGGCTGCGACTGCGACCGCTTCCTGGAGTTCTGGAACCTCGTGTTCACCCAGTACGACCGCCAGGAGGACGGCTCCATGCCGGAGCTGCCGCACCGCAACCTCGATACGGGCATGGGTCTGGAGCGCATGGCCGCTATCATGCAGCACAAGACCGCCAACTACGACGGCGATCTGATGCAGCATCTCATCAAGCTGGGCGAGGAGATCAGCGGCAAGACTTATGTCGCCGACGATTACTCCGGCGCCAGCCGCTCCCTGCGTATCATCGCCGACCACTCCCGCGCCGTCGACTTCATGATCTCGGACGGCATCTTGCCCGGCAACGAGGGTCGCGAGTACGTCCTGCGCCGCCTGCTCCGCCGCGCCGTGTTCCACGGCCGCCTGCTGGGCATCGAGGGCGCCTTCCTGACCAAGTTCATCGATGAGGTCAACGCTCAGATGGGCGAGGCCTATCCCGAGCTGCTCAAGAACGTCGCACTCGTCAAGGGCATCGTCGCCTCCGAGGAGGAGCGCTTCTCCACGACGCTCGATAACGGCCGCGTTTACCTGGACGAGGCCCTGGCAGCGCTTTCCGAGGGCGCTGTCCTTCCGGGCGATGTTGCCTTTAAGCTGCACGACACCTTTGGTTTCCCCATCGACCTGACCGTCGAGATTGCCGGCACCGCTGGTCACGACGTCGACATGGAAGGCTTTACCGCCTGCATGGAGGACCAGAAGGCCCGCGCCCGCGCCAACGCCAAGGGCGATGCCTGGGGCAGTTTCAACGACGTGTGGGTCGAGCTTTCCGACAAGGTTGCCGCGACTGAGTTCGACGGCTATGACAACGACGTCATCGAGGGCGCCAAGGTTGTCGCCATCGTGCGCAACGGTGAGTCCGTCGAGTCCGCTGCCGCCGGGGAGGACGTCGAGGTCGTGCTCGATCGCACCCCGTTCTACGCCGAGATGGGCGGCCAGCAGGGCGACGCCGGCGAGCTTTCCGCCGAGGGCGTTGTGCTGACCGTTGCCGACACCAAGAACCACAACGGCCTGTATGCCCACGTCGCGCATGTCGCCGAGGGCACGCTGACCGTCGGTGCTGCCGTGACCGCCGCGCTCGACGCCGAGCGCCGTGGCTTCCTGCGCCGCAATCACACCGCCACGCACCTGCTCGATGCCGCGCTTAAGCAGGTCCTGGGCGAGCATGTCTCCCAGGCCGGCTCGCTGGTGACACCCGAGCACCTGCGCTTTGACTTCACGCACTTCGAGGCCCTGTCCTCCGAGCAGCTCAAGGCTGTCGAGGACCTGGTCAACCAACAGATCTTCGCTTCCAAGCCGGTCGTGACCCGCGTCATGGGTATCGATGAGGCCAAGGCCGCCGGCGCTGTCGCCCTGTTTGGCGAGAAGTACGGCGATGTCGTTCGCGTCGTCTCCGTGGGCGCCGAGGACCAGCCGTTCTCCCGTGAGCTCTGCGGTGGTACGCATGCCGCCAACACCGCCGAGATCGGTCTGTTCAAGATCATTTCCGAGTCCTCCACGGGCTCTAACGTCCGCCGTATCGAGGCCGTGACCTCCAAGGGCGCGCTCGACTACATGGCCGACCGCCTGGCGCTCGTCGACGCCGCTGCCGCTGCGCTCAAGTGCCGCGTCGACGAGGTCCCCGCCCGTGTGGAGAACCTGCAGGCCGAGCTCCGCGAGACTTCCAACAAGCTCAAGAAGGCTCTGACCGGTGGCTCCTCCGATGCCATCTCCAGCGCCATCGACGGCGCCGTCGAGCTCGACGGCTACAAGCTCGTTGTCGCTGAGCTTCAGGGTCTCGAGGCCGCTGACCTGCGTAACGTGTGGGACACCGTACACCAGAAGGTCGCCGGTCCCGTCGCCTGCGTCGTCGCCAGCGTGACCGAGAAGGGCACCCCGGCCCTGCTCGCCGCCGGCTCCGACGATGCCGTCAAGGCCGGTTTCCACGCCGGTAACGTGATCAAGCAGATTGCGGGCCTGGTTGACGGTCGCGGTGGCGGTCGTCCCAACATGGCCCAGGCCGGTGGCAAGAACGCCGCCGGTATCGCCGATGCCCTCGCGGCCGCCAAGACCGCGCTCGGCGCCTAAGAACCTAAGAAGTCGCTGTGGTCGCGCTCGCA
>CAKUHM010000095.1 GCA_934655835.1 uncultured Collinsella sp.
AGCGGTCGGCGGGGCCATTGTGGCTCTTGACAGCGGATTGGGTCATATGAGCGAAAGCCCGCCAGAGCGAGCAAGGTCCTTTTGGGGCGAGATGACACCATAGGTTGAGCATAAGTCAGCGAGCGGGCCGCATTTGAGACAAGGTGACGTGAAACGAAAGGGCGCTGACCTTCTGGTCGCGCCCTTGAAGTTGAACGTCAGATTGTCCAAATGCGGCCCGCGCAGCGTCGAGCCGTTGCGCGGTTCGTAGAACCGCGTAACAAATTAGTACATCTTTGCGCCGGCGGGGATGGAGGAGTCGAGCTGAATCAGGTTGAGGCGCTCCTCGCCCTCCTCCTCGTGGATGGCACTGATGAGCATGCCACAGCTGGGGATGCCCATCATCTTACGCGGAGGCAGATTGGTGATGGCGAGCAGGGTCTTGCCGACCAGGTCCTCGGGCTCATAGTAGGCATGGATGCCGGAGAGGATGGTGCGGTCGGTACCGGTACCGTCGTCGAGCGTAAAGTTCAGCAGCTTCTTGGACTTCTTGACGGCCTCGCATGCCTTGACCTTCACAGCGCGGAAATCGCTCTTGGAGAAGGTATCAAAGTCGACGAACTCCTCGAACAGCGGCTCAACGGCAATCTTAGAGTAATCGACCGTGGGCTTAAGCGACTTAACGAACGGGCTCGCGGCGTTGCCGGCCTCTGCAGCCTTGGCGGCAGCGGCACCGGACTGGAAACCCTTCTCGGGCTTCATGTGCGGGAACAGCAGTACGTCGCGGATAGAAGCCTGGTTGGTGAGCAGCATGACCACGCGGTCGATACCGATGCCGATGCCGCCCGCGGGAGGCATACCGTACTCGAGGGCGCGCACGTAATCCTCGTCGTACTCCATGGCCTCGTCGTCGCCGCCGGCCTTCTCGGCCATCTGAGCGGCAAAGCGCTCGGCCTGGTCGACCGGGTCGTTGAGCTCGGAGAACGCGTTGGCGTACTCGTGGCCGGCGATAACCAGCTCAAAGCGGTGCGTCAGGCGCGGGTCGTCCTCAAAACGCTTGGCGAGCGGGCTGACCTCGATGGGATAATCGCACACGAACGTGGGGTTGACGATGGTGTCCTCGCCCAGCTCATCGTAGATCTCGGCGATAATCTTGCCGGCGGTCCACTCGGGCTTAATCTCCAGGCCCTTCTCACGCGCGGCAGCAGCAAGCTCCTCGACCGGCGTGTCGATGGTGACCTGCTTGCCGAGCACGTCGGAGACGATGTCGGTCATGGGACGGCTGGCCCACTCACCAGAAAGGTCGATGGTCTGGCCCTGGTACTCGATGACCTCGGGGTTGCCGATGGCCTTGTTAGCCGCCTTAATGACACCCTGGGCGAGCGCCTTCATACCCTCGAGGTCGGAGAAGGCACGGTAGGCCTCCATCGTGGTGAACTCGGGGTTGTGGGTAAGGTCCATGCCCTCGTTACGGAAGATACGGCCGATCTCGAACACGCGCTCAAAACCGCCGACGATGCAGCGCTTGAGGTGCAGCTCGGTAGCAATACGCAGGTAGCACTCCTGATCGAGCGCGTTGAAGTGCGTGATGAACGGCTTGGCGGTAGCGCCGCCCTGGATGGTCTGCAGGATGGGGGTTTCGACCTCCATGTAGCCGTCGGACTCCATAAAGCGACGGAAGGTGGAAAGAATCTGCGAACGCTTACGGAAGGTCTCGCGAACGTCGTCGTTGGCGATCAGGTCGACATAGCGCTGACGATAGCGGGTCTCCTTGTCGGAAAGACCGTGGAACTTCTCGGGCAGCGGACGAACGGCCTTGGCAAGCAGGGTCGCGCTCTTAGGGGCAACGGAAAGCTGGCCGCGCTGGGTGCGCACAACCACGCCGGTCACGCCCAGGATGTCGCCCAGGTCGAGGGACTTGAGCGTATTCCAGGCAGCCTCGTCCATGTCGTTGATGCGGCAGAACAGCTGAATCTCGCCGGTCGCATCGCGCACGACGATGAACATGATCTTGCCCTGACCGCGCTTGGCGACCACACGGCCGGCGATCTTCACGACGTCCTCGGTGTCCTCGCCATCGGCAAGCTCGGCGTACTTAGCCTCGATATCGGCAACGTAGTCCTCAAGCTCAGAGTGCTCGGGATAGGGGTTCTGGCCCGCCTC
Source organism: uncultured Collinsella sp. (assembly GCA_934655835.1). Next base: position 2,143 of record CAKUHM010000095.1, read on the forward strand.
GAACAGGGCGGCGCGCTTGGCCAGGCGGGTGGCGCGCTCGTCGTTGAGCGTCGATGCCTGATCGGCGGCGTTCTGGTTCTCTGCCATAAGTTAGCTCCTCAAACTAAAACGCTCCCCAGGATTCGGTCCCAGGGAGCGAAAACATACCTTTACGCGGGACCGTGGTCTAGCGTGCGATCTTGGCGATGGTGTAGACGCGAGTCTTGCCGGAAGGCGTAACGACCTCGACGGAGTCGCCCTCGCCGTGACCGATGATGGCGTGACCGACCGGAGACTCGTTGGAAATCTTGTGCTCGAGCGAGTTGGTCTCGGTGGTACCGACGAGCGTGACTTCCATGACCTCACCGTTGGGATCAATCAGAGAAACGGTGGAACCGATGGAGACGGTCAGATCGCCCGTGGTGGCAGCAACCTGAGCGTTGGCGAGGATGGCCTGGATCTCGGCAATACGAGCGGCGTTCTGGGCCTGCTTGTCCTTAGCGGCGTCGTACTCGGAGTTCTCCGAAAGGTCGCCGAACGCGCGGGCTTCCTTGATGTCCTCGACGATCTCCTTGGCGTAATCGCCCTCACGCCAAGCGAGCTCCTCGACGAGCTTCTGGCGGCCCTCAGCGGTCAGTACGATCTGGCTTGCGTCCATACGGATATCTCCCCAACTCTGATCAAACAATCAACTGTCAACAAAACGAAAAAGACCGGCTAGCCTGCGGGCAAGCCGGTCAGGTGCTCACCCCAAAGGGATGGGACTACTCTGCGTCCGCGTCGCTGTCCTCTGCCTGCTTCTTCTTGGCAGCAGCGAGCTTGGCCTCGAGCTCAGCGATCTCCTTGTCCTCCTCGGACTGCTCGACCACGACCTCCTCGGCCTGCTTGGTCTCGGCCTTATCGTCGCCCTCCATACCCTCGCGGATATTCTTGACGGTAGAGCCGAGGGACTTGCCGAGCTTCGGCAGGTTCTTGGGCCCGAAGATAATCAGGACAACGACGAGAATAATGATGAGCTCAGGAGCCCTCAGTCCAAACATGTAGACCTCCACAATACAGCGAGACAAGCTCGAATGAGTATACCGCGGGTATCGCGGTATCACAACAATAGCTAAAAAAAGGGACCGCAAGAAGCGGTCCCTCCTCATGCTCTGGTCGGGTTGACTGGATTTGAACCAGCGACCCCTGCGTCCCGAACGCAGTGCTCTACCAAACTGAGCCACAACCCGTTAGCTCGACTATAGTAACAAAGATTTCCATCGTGTGCTAGAGAAATTTTTACTTCTTTGGCACTTCGATGCGAACCGTGTTGGGAATGAGCTCCGTCGCGCAGGACCACCAGCCGTCTTGCAGGGCAGCGTCGGCAAGCCTTTCGGCCGTGGCGGCGGTGTCGCAAATGGCAAACGAGCAGGCACCCGATCCGCACACATCTACAGCAACGGTGCCGTCCTGTTTACGCAGCCAATCGAGAACCATTTGAATCTGCGGCTCCATCTGTGCGGAAATGACACCCAGGTTGTTATGGATGAGCGCATATGCCGTCTCGGCATCACCGGAACGCAAGGCAGAAGCTATCGCGCCGGGCTTGTCTGCAGGCACCGGGGCCTCGTCAAAACGTCGATAGGCTTCAATTGTCGAAACACTTGCCTCGCGCGGCTTGACCAACACGACGGGCGTTGCGGGCAGCGCGGGATACTCAGTTGCCAGCACGTCTCCCCCACCTACGTAGAACGCAGGGCTCGCGTGCAAAAAGAAGGGAACGTCGGCGCCAATACCGCGCGCGATGTTGTCCAGCGCGGGATCGGTGCGATCAATTCCCCAGAGCTCCGCCAAGGCGACAATGACTGCGGCCGCATCCGTCGAGGGACCGCCCAAGCCGGCGCACAATGGAATGCGCTTCTCAATCGTCACGCAGATGTTTGCCTCGCGACCATAATGCTCGGCCATAGCAACCGCAGCCCGATACGCCGTATTCTTTTGCATGGGAAAATCTGATGCCGGAACCGTCTGGACGGTCAGCGCCTGTACCGGCGTAACCGTCACGGTATCGGAAAGACCGACAGCTGCCATCAGGGAATCGACCTTATGGTAGCCGCGGTCGTCACGCTCGGTATGAACCCCCAGATAGAGGTTAATCTTTGCCGGCGCGGAAAGGGTCAGGGACCAATCGGTCACCGCTAGTGCTCCTCGAGCTGATTGCCGAGCGGGGTAAAGATATGCTCGCCGCTCTCGGGGTCGAACAGCTCGACCTGACCGGTGAGGACATCGATATACTGGTAGGACTGACGCGACTTGCGGCCGCGACGCTCGTCAACCTCGACGATAAAGACTGCCGGATGGACGCTCTTGATGGTGCCCATGCGCTCGACGACGCGGGTGCGGCCCATGTTGGCCTTAACCTTGACGCGATCGCCCACCATATCGGTCAGCTTCTCGTGGATGTCGTCGACGTGATTGACTTCCATCTCTTCCATGAACAGGGCCTCCAGAAGATGCAATTCAAAAAGGGGATAATACCCCTAAGATAGACAAAACTCTAATACTATAGCACCCTGCTGCCGCCATACGCAAGTAGCTAAATAAGCCCCATCCCAAATTGACTACTTACAGATTGTCTGTGTCCAGAACGATGGTGAATGGACCGTCGTTGACGAGGTCGACCTTCATATCGGTGCCAAAGATGCCGTGCGCCACGTGTTCAACATCTTGGCGCACAAGCGTCAGGAAGTACTCGTAGAGCTCGTTGGCGACATCGGGGGCGCCGGCATCCGTAAAGGACGGACGGCGACCATGACGGCAATCGGCAAACAGCGTGAACTGCGACACCACGAGCACCTCACCGTCGACGTCGGCAAGTGCCAGGTTGGTCTTGCCGTTCTCGTCCTCGTTAATGCGCAAGCCCCGGAGCTTGCCCCACAGCTTATCGGCCTCGGCGCGCGTGTCGCCGTGGCCCACGCCCAGCAGCACCAGATAGCCGCGCCCAATTTTGCCCACGCACTCGCCGTCGACCGTCACGCCGGCGTTGAGCACGCGCTGCACCACCGCACGCACGGCCTACTCCTCGCCCGTCAGCTTGGCGGACAGATGCTCGAGCGCATGGAATCGATGGCTGATGGCGTTCTTCTCGTCCGCCGTGAGCTCGGCCATAGTCTTGCCCGGCGTATCGACCGGCAGGAACAGCGGGTCGTAGCCAAAGCCGTAATCGCCGCGGCCCTCGTGCGCGATAACGCCCTCGCAGGCGCCCTCGCCATAGGTGACCAAACCGTCCGTGTCGATGAGCGCGACGACGCTCATAAAGCGCGCAGTGCGGTCCTCGTCGGCCACGCCCTCCAGATTCACGAGCAGCTTGGCGTTGTTGGCGGCATCGTCGCCGTGAACGCCCGCGTAGCGCGCGCTATACACACCGGGCTCACCGTCCAGTGCGTCGACGACCAGGCCCGAATCGTCGGCAATGGCCATGAGCCCCGTCTCTTCGACGGCAGCCTGTGCCTTGATGATGGCGTTCTCCAAAAACGTCGTGCCGTTTTCCTCGGGGTCCTCAAAATCGCCCAGCTGGCCGAGCGCCACAAAGCGAACCTCGGGCATGACCTTGCCCAAAATGGCCTCGATCTCGGTGAGCTTATGGGCGTTGCCCGTTGCCACGACGATGGTCGCCGC
>CAKUHM010000096.1 GCA_934655835.1 uncultured Collinsella sp.
TCCTGTGCCTGTCTACGAGCATCAGCGACCTCAAGGAACGCTTGGGTGAGATTGTCGTCGGCTACAGCTTTGCCGGCGAGCCCGTCCGCGCACGCGACCTTAAGGCCCAGGGAGCTATGGCCGCACTACTCAAGGATGCGCTCAAGCCCAATCTGGTGCAGACGCTCGAGGGTACGCCCGCGTTTGTCCACGGCGGTCCCTTCGCAAATATCGCCCACGGCTGCAACTCCATCATGGCCACGCGTATGGCTATGCGTTTTGGCGATGTCGCCATTACCGAGGCCGGCTTCGGCGCCGATCTGGGTGCCGAGAAGTTCCTCGACATCAAGTGCCGCATGACGGGCGTTCGCCCCAGCGCCGTCGTGGTCGTCGCGACCGCTCGTGCGCTGAAGTACAACGGTGGCGTCGCCAAGGCCGACCTCAACGAGGAGAACCTCGAGGCACTCAAGGCCGGCATGCCCAACCTGCTGCGTCACGTCGACAACATCCAGAACGTTTATGGTCTGCCCTGCGTAGTCGCCATCAACCGCTTCCCGACGGACACCGAGGCCGAGCTCGAGCTTATCGAGTCCGAGTGCCAGAAGCTCGGTGTCAACGTCAAGCTGTCCGAGGTTTGGGCCAAGGGCGGCGAGGGCGCGCTTGAGTTGGCCGATGAGGTCATGCGCCTGATCGAGCAGCCGAGCGAGCTCAAGTTTGCCTACGAGGACGGCGCCGATGTTGCCGACGCCCTTGAGGCCGTTGCCACCAAGGTCTACCGCGCCGACGGCGTCGACTTTACGCCGGCTGCCAAGCGCCAGCTCGCCGAGCTGCGCGAGAACGGCTTTGGCAACCTGCCCGTGTGCGTGGCCAAGACGCAGTACAGCTTTAGCGACAACGCCAAGGCCCTCGGTGCCCCCGAGAACTTCCGCATCACGGTGCGCGAGCTCAAGGTTTCCGCCGGCGCCCACTTTGTGGTCGCGTTGACCGGCAGCGTTCTGACCATGCCGGGCCTGCCGAAGGTTCCCGCGGCCGAGAACATCGACGTCGACAACGACGGCAACATCACCGGCCTGTTCTAAGCCTGCTGCCCATAGCTGCTTGTCCGCCCCGTCGCGCCTACCAAGGCCCGGCGGGGCTTTTGTTTTCAAGCCGCGCTGAAGGCCGAAGAGCTTGGCGTTGCGCTCGGCGACCATCATGTTGATGTCGGCGATTTCCATCTCGCCGTCAATGTAGGGCTGGTAGGTGCCGTATGGGTCGCCAGCCCCCAGGCTGCAACTGCCGCAGTTATCGCAGCTGCCGTTGCCGCAGCCGGCGAGTGCCAGCTTGATGATTTCCTCGCGCTCGGCACGCGTCGTGTCTTTGATGAGCTTGCTTTTTGCCATGACATATTCTCGATTCGCTTGTGACCGTCGGCCGCGCATGTCTTGTAGATACCGACGGACTCTGCCCGTCATAGGCTTTTGCGCGGGTAGAATGCATGGATAACTTGATGCTCACGCGCGACGGAAAGGAATCGTTGCATGGATCAGGACAAGACAACCGTGATGGGTGGCTACGGCTCCGCGCAGGCTGGCGATAGCGCCGATGCGACCCGCGTTGTTCCCAACCCCGGTTATACCGACCCCGCCGCGACGCAGCCTTCTGCCGAGCCAATCCGGGTTATGGGCTATGGCGACACAGCGCGGGATTCTTACGCTGCATCTTCGCAAGGCCCCTATGGCAACGCAACTCCGGACCCGTTTGATTACGCGCCGCAGGATTCTTATGTCGTCTCGACACCGAATCCCTATGATGACCTGCCGCAGAATCCCATTCCCCAGCCTCAGCAGACGACGTATATGCCTCGCACGGCGCAGCCTCGCTACGAGTCACGCGAGCCGTATCGCGAGTACCCCAAGTCGATTCCGCAATATGGCGAGGACGAGGAGAAGAAGCCGTCGCGTTCGTCGAGCGTGATCAAGAAGATTCTCATCGTGCTGGCGATCTTCTTTGCGCTGTCGGTTGTGTTTGCCATTGTGTCGGGCATGCTCAACAAGCGAGGGAGTTCAACGGCCGATACTACTGCCGAGCAAACCGAGTCCGCCTCGTCTAGCACCGTCGATCTGAGCGATATCCCGGGGCAGTACTGGTCCAACGCCAAGAAGCTCCTCAAGTCGCGCGGCGCTGATCTTTCGAATGCCGTCGTCCTGACTGATGATGGCTCAACGCCCGTCGTCGATGCCAACTGGGTCGTTACTTCTGCTTACTATAACGACAGCGGCAACCTCGAAATTCAGCTCACGCACAAGAACAGCTCGGGCAACTCGCCCGACGGCCAAAGCGGTACCGACGGCTCGAGCTCCAATACGCTGGAGGACTTGAGCAACAAGGCACAGGAGTTGGGAGACAAGGCGCAAGAGCTGGGCGATACGGCACAAAACCTGGGCAATACCGCGCAGAACTTGGGCGACATGGCGACGGATGCCTGGAACGCCCTGCAAAACGGCATCTCGGGCGCGCAGGGAAACTAGCGGCCGAGCGGCTAGAGCCTTAGCAGTGCAAACAAAAACGGGACGCAGGATCGCGTGACCGGGCGCATAGGCGCGTTGGTCGGCGGTCCTACGTCCCGTTTTGCTGTCGGTTACAGCTGCTCGGCCGGACGGTCGGGCGAGCTAAAACCTGAGTCAAACGTAACGACGCACGAGACGTTGGGCCGGCGCTCGTGCACGATGCGCGTGACGAGCTCCAGCAGTTCCTCGTCGGATATGTCAAAGCCGTCGGGACGCACCAGGTCAAACGAAACGAACCCGTCGTGCTCGTGCAGGTCGTGGATGGAGAGCGCGGGATCGATCTGCATGACGCCGCGCTTGACCCAGCCGCGCAGGTCGTCGCCGGTGGTGGCGATGGGGTCGCAGTGCAACGTGATGCCAATGCCCATCTGGCGCTTGATGTCGTGCTCGATGGTGTCCAGGATCTCGTGGTGCTCAAATGCGTCGCCCTCGCCGGGCATCTCCACGTGGGCGCTGGCAAACTGACGACCGGGGCCGTAGTCGTGCACCATCAGGTCGTGTGTGCCCAAGACCTGCGGATAGGACATGATCTTGTCGCGGATTGCCTGGACGAGCTTGGGGTCGGGCGCTTGCCCCAGCAACGGGCTGATGGCGTCGCGCACTAGGCCCATGCCGCTGATGCAGATGAAGATGCCCACGCCCAGGCCCGCCCAGCCATCGAGGTCAAAGCCGGTCGTCTGCGAAATAAGCGCCGCCATCAAGACCGAACCCGAGGTGATGACGTCGTTTTTGGAGTCCTGTGCTGTGGCAATGAGTGTTTCGGAATCGATACGGTTGCCCAGCGCGCGGTTGAATGCGGCCATCCAGAATTTGACGAGCATGGACAAGACGAGAGCGGCTAGGGAGACCAGCGTGTAAGCGGTGGGGGAGGGCTTGATGATCTTGGTAACGGACTCGAGGATCAGGTTGATGCCGACGGCGCAAACCAGGACGGCGACGAACAGGCCGGCTAGGTACTCATAGCGGCCGTGGCCATAGGGGTGGCCTTCGTCTGCCGGGCGGCTGGCAAGGCGGAACCCGAGCAGGCTCACGATGTTGCTCGAGGCATCGGAGAGGTTGTTGAAGGCATCGGCGATAAGCGAGACGGAGCCGGCGAGCAGGCCCGCGATGCCCTTGGCCAGGCACAGGGTGATGTTGAGGCCAATGCAGATGAGGCTTGCGGCAAAGCCCGCGTTGGTGCGGCAAGATGCATCGACCGGCTCGCCCTCGCTGCCGGGAACAAGCGTATGTACCAGCCGATTTACAAATAGCATAGCGGTCGTCCTCACAATCATGTTTAAGGGGATAGTGTAGCTCGCGCGGGGGCGCCGTGCACCGATGCTCAGAAAATGCAGCAATAGTCTGCCGGTGCTAACGAGCGAGCCTTCTCGTCTGCCAAGGTGGTCCATTTTGGGCCACATGGGTATGGGCGTGTGCCTGTTTGCTCGACATACTTAATGTCGACAGCCCCTGCGCAAAGGAGGATGTATCCATGGACGAGATGTTTGCCATTAAATGCCAAAACTGCGGCGGCCCTATGTACTCACACCAAGCTAAACGCAGCTTTGAGTGCGCCTATTGCGGCACGGTCATCCCATGGCAGGCGGACGCCGGAGAGCCCAAGAGCGCTTTGGGCATTCGTCATACGCCGTTGACGGTGGTGGATGGATTGCTCAAGCTCACGCATGTGTCGCAACTCGAGCGCCCGGAGGACCCGGACTGGTATTTCTTCAATTCGTACTGGCGCAATCAGTCGGTCCTGGAACATCTGCTGTGGGAGGATCGCGGCACGGCGCAGGAGTTCCAAGAGGCCACGCATGTGAGCATTCCTTGCCCCTTCTGCGGAGCGTCCTTTGAGGGCGAGTCAACGCAGCGTGTGTTTGAGTGCCCGTCCTGCGGCAACAAGATCGGCATTGCCGACCTGCTCAAGCCCGGTACGTTTAGCAAGCGCCTGACCTTGGGCGTGGGTGCGGAGTATGTGCCGGAGCAGGGTATTCCATGCGAAATCTCGCCGCAGCAGGCGCGTGCCAACGCACTGCAGCTGGTGCGTCAGTACCCCGACGCCTTTGCCGGGCACGATGTAGAAGATGCGATCCAAAACGACATGATGCTTTTCTATTTCCCCATGGCGCTGGCGGACCTGCGTATGATGGCGAGCTTCCCGGGCAAGGGCCTGAGCAAGGAAACCCTGGTGTACTACGAGGTGCTCGACTGGGCGTATCCGCGGGCAAACTATCTGGATGTTCGCCTTATGGGCATTTTGGAGCCGTGGGACTTCGCCAAGGTCGGTCCGTTCGATCCCGCCATGCAGGAAGGTGACTTTCGCGTTGTCTCCGTCGATGCGTCTACCAAGGACCAGGTGGTCATTGATAAGTTGGCGCTCGACGTTGCGGGCAACGACGCTGAGGCTGTACTGGGGTTCAATAAAAAGAGCATCCGCACGTGGGCGCGCAAGGCCCGCAAGCATAAGGACGGCCTGGTGATGGTGCCGGTCTACTTTGTCGATCGTCCGGCGACGGATAGCCGCGATGGCGAGCAGGTGCGCATTGCCGTAAACGGCCAGACGGGTCGTGCGGCAGCGGTGGTGTTTAGTGACAAGCGCGAGACGCATGTGGTGGCGTCGCTCAATCCGAGTCTGCATCTGTCCGGCGAAAGTACCGTGCATGCCACGCCCATCGAGGTCAAATACGTTAAATCGCCCTTCCTGTACCAGATCGTGCACCGTGGAGGTGGCGAGCAGCCGCGCCAGGTTGCAGCGGTTGCCGAGGGTTCCTACCGAGAAGAGAAGCCCAAACGCCGCGGTCTGCTGAGTGCGCTATTTGGGAAGTAGGGGAGTAGCGCCGGTTGTTGCCGTAACGTGATGGCCGGGGGGTGCGGGGCGGCTCTCAGGAGTGCGGGCTGCCGTCTGATTGTTTGAGGGTGCCAGATGTAAATAAACAGTGGAGCGGCTGCAAAAGAGCCGCTCCACCGGGTAAAATCAGGTTGTGCCGCGGAACCCGCTCCTCAGTCGGTCAACTTTGGAAGCGCGGGCAACGCAGGTACAAGTGTCTTAAGGGCCGGCTGCAACCGGCCCTTTTTTATGACTCCCTTCGCTATCCGTTACTGCTTATATTCCCGCCAGATCGAGTAGAGGTTCCGGGCAATGCCGGTCACATACATCGAGAGGCGCAGGATTTCAAGAAACAAGTTCATAGGCTTCACCCCAATCGGAGATCGGAGCGTTGCCCGCAGGCGGATTCCGCGGC
>CAKUHM010000097.1 GCA_934655835.1 uncultured Collinsella sp.
ACGATGGAGTGGTCAACGTCCTCGGTCTCCAGGTCGTGGACGACAACTTCGCAGTTGGGGCCAAACTGGAGCGCCAAACCGTGTGCGAGACGCTTATAAAACTCAATCTGTGCGGGGGTCATGGGTGCCTTCCTAAAAATTAGTTTGGGCACACTTTGCCATAAACCCCACTTGTTCGCAAATAACGAAAGTGTCGCTGCATTATGTGACCGTTCGGCGGCGAAAAGGTACCGATTACGGCAACAAACAATTTGTTAGGTTTTCCAATCAAAAAGTGTGATAGAACATTGCTAACAAACTTTTTGTTTGGCATCCACATAAAAGTTCAGCCGCATGAATGGGAGTGGGCTGAAACGCGTATGCGGGGGCCGGCAAGAGAGGACTTAAGGAGTTCACCGTATGGCCGATAAGATCCAGTGGGCGGGCAACACGATGCCCAAGAGCGATGACAAGCACTTGGGAATCATGAGCCTCGACCACGTGAAGAAGGCCCGCGCCTTCCACCAGTCGTTCCCCCAGTACACCGTCACTCCGCTTGCCCGCCTGGACGGTCAGGCCGCGCGCCTGGGCCTGTCCAACCTGTGCGTTAAGGACGAGAGCTATCGTTTTGGCCTCAACGCCTTTAAGGTTCTGGGCGGCTCGTTTGCCATGGCCAACTACATTGCCGACGAGACCGGCAAGGACGTTGCCGACTGCACCTTCGATTACCTGACCTCCGATCAGCTGGCCGAGGACTTTGGCCAGGCCACCTTCTTTACCGCCACTGACGGCAACCATGGCCGCGGCGTGGCATGGGCTGCCAACAAGCTGGGCCAGAAGGCCGTCGTGCACATGCCCAAGGGTTCCACCAAGCCTCGCTTTGATAACATCGCCGCCGAGGGCGCCACGGTGACCATCGAAGAGGTCAACTACGACGAGTGCGTGCGCATGGCCGCCGCCGAGGCCGATGCCTGCGAGCGCGGCGTCATCGTTCAGGACACCGCCTGGGAGGGCTACGAGAAGATCCCGTCCTGGATCATGGAGGGTTACGGCACCATGGCTTCCGAGGCTGCCGAGCAGCTGCGCGAGATGGCCATCAACCGCCCGACGCACGTCTTTGTCCAGGCTGGCGTGGGTTCGCTGGCTGGCGCCGTGGTGGGCTACTTCACCAACCTGTATCCCGATAACCCGCCCACCTTCGTTGTGGTCGAGTGCGCTCCGGCCGCCTGTCTGTACAAGGGCGCTGCCGCCGGCGATGGCGATCCGCGCATCGTGGACGGCGACATGCCCTCCATCATGGCCGGCCTGTGCTGCGGCGAGCCCAACATCCTGGGCTGGGATATCCTGCGCAATCACACCACCGCTTTCGTGTCCTGTCCCGACTGGGTTACCGCTCGCGGTATGCGCACCCTGGGCGCTCCCGAGAAGGGCGACCCGCGCGTCATCTCCGGCGAGTCCGGCGCTGTGACCACCGGCCTGGTCGAGACTCTCATGCTCGATCCCGAGTACGCCGAGCTCAAGGAGCTCATCGGCCTGGACAAGACGAGCTCCGTGCTCTGCTTCTCCACCGAGGGCGACACCGATCCGGATCAGTACCGTCGCATCGTCTGGGAGGGCGAGTATCCGACCTGCTAGCAGACTGACCTGTCCGGAGGCAGCCGGAGGACTTTACTCCCTGCTCGGACAGTCCTGCTCGCACGGAGAGCACATTAAGTGCTCTCCGGCTCGTGCGGAACTCGCGACGGAGCAAAGTCCTCCGTCCGCCTCCTATGGTTACTTGCTTGTGGGGTGCTCAACCTCACGCCGCTTGGCACAAGTGATCTATCTGAAATATCTACCTGTAGGTAAACCCTTGTAGAAAGGTTGACTGTTATGACTAAAGAACTCGATTTTGATGCCATTAAGGCTGCTGCTGAGTCCCATCGTGCTGATATGACGCGTTTTCTTCGCGCAATGATTAGCCACCCCTCTGAGTCCTGCGAGGAGGGCGAGGTTGTCGCTTGCATCAAGGCCGAGATGGAGAGTCTTGGCTACGACGAGGTCAAGGTCGACGGCCTGGGCAACGTTATGGGCTTTATGGGCGAGGGCGACAAGATCATCGCCATCGACTCTCACATCGACACCGTCGGCATCGGCAACATCGAGAACTGGGATGCCGATCCCTATGAGGGCTACGAGACCGACGAGATCATCTACGGCCGCGGCGGCTCCGACCAGGAGGGCGGCATGGCTTCCGCTACCTACGCTGCCAAGATGATGAAGGACATGGGCCTCATCCCCGAGGGCTACAAGATCATGGTCGTCGGCACCGTCCAGGAAGAGGACTGCGACGGCATGTGCTGGCAGTACATCTACAACAAGGACGGCATTAAGCCCGAGTTCGTCATTTCCACCGAGCCCACCGACGGCGGCATCTATCGCGGTCACCGCGGCCGCATGGAGATCCGCGTCGACGTTCACGGCACCTCCTGCCACGGCTCCGCTCCCGACCGCGGCGACAACGCCATTTACAAGATGGCCGACATCATCGCCGACGTCCGCGCCCTCAACAACAACGGCTGCGACGAGTCGACCGACATCAAGGGCCTCGTCAAGATGCTCGACCCCAAGTACAACCCCGAGCACTTCGAGGACGCCCGCTTCCTGGGCCGCGGCACCTGCACCGTCAGCCAGATCTTCTACACCAGCCCCAGCCGTTGCGCCGTGGCCGACTCCTGCGCCATCTCCATCGACCGTCGCATGACCGCCGGTGAGACCTGGGAGTCCTGCCTGGACGAGATCCGCAACCTGCCGGCCGCCAAGAAGTACGGCGACGACGTGAAGGTCTCCATGTACATGTACGACCGTCCGTCCTGGACCGGCGAGGTCTACGAGACCGAGGCTTACTTCCCTACGTGGATCAACAAGGAGACCGCTCCGCACGTCAAGGCCCTCGTCGACGCCCACAAGGCCATGTTCGGTGACGAGCGCATCGGCTGCGAGCCCAGCATGGACAAGCGCACCGGTCGCCCGCTGTGCGACAAGTGGACCTTCTCCACGAACTGCGTTTCCATCCAGGGCCGCTATGGCATCCCCTGCGTCGGCTTTGGCCCGGGTGCCGAGTCTCAGGCTCACGCTCCCAACGAGGTCACCTACAAGGACGACCTGGTCACCGCTGCCGCCATGTATGTGGCTGCCCTGAACCTCTACGATCCGAGCCAGGCCGATGGCGACGCCACCGTGTTCCGCGCCGGTCTGACCAACAACAAGATCGACTAGTCCCATTCCTTGATCTTGTTGAGCCGGGGACCGCTCGTGTCCCCGGCATCCCCTGTTGACTTGGGGCCCGCGGTCGTTATCTCCCATGCTTCCTCAACGGTAGCGGGTCCTCGTCATAGCGCTCTGCATGTTCTAGCCACACGCGCACGCCGGAGCGCATTTACTCATTGCGATCGTTTCATCTTTGGAAAGGATATTTACATGGACGCTAAGTTTACCGAGCTCGTCGAGCAGCTGAACGGCCTCGATTTTAAGGGCATGTACGGCAGCGACTTCCTGCACACCTGGGACAAGACCACCGATGAGCTCAAGGCTCTCTACATCGTTGCCGACGCCCTGCGCGAGCTGCGTGAGAACAACGTTTCGTCCAAGATCTTTGACTCGGGTCTGGCCGTCTCCCTGTTCCGCGACAACTCCACCCGTACGCGCTTCTCCTTCTCTAAGGCCGCCAACCTGCTCGGCCTTGAGCTGCAGGACCTGGACGAGAAGAAGTCCCAGATCGCTCACGGCGAGACCGTCCGCGAGACCGCTACCATGATCTCCTTCATGGCCGACGTCATCGGCATCCGCGACGACATGTACATCGGCAAGGGCGACGCCTACATGGCCGAGGTCTCCGAGTCTGTCCAGCAGGCCTACGAGGACGGCGTTCTGGATCACCGTCCCACGCTCATCTCTCTGCAGTCCGATTCCGACCACCCCACGCAGTCCTCTGCCGACATGCTCTACCTCATCAACGAGTTTGGCGGCCTCGAGAACCTCAAGGGCAAGAAGGTTGCCGTCACCTGGGCCTATTCGCCCTCTTACGGCAAGCCGCTGTCCTGCCCGCAGTCGCTGATCAGCCTGCTGCCCCGCTTTGGCATGGACGTCACCCTGGCTCACCCCGAGGGCTACGACCTCATGCCCGAGGTCGTCGAGCGCGCCAAGGGCTATGCCGCCGAGTCCGGCACCACCTTTAAGCAGGTCAACACCATGGCCGAGGCCTTCGAGGGCGCCGACATCGTGATCCCCAAGAGCTGGGCTCCGTTTGCCGCCATGGAGAAGCGCACCAACCTGTACGCCGAGGGCGACGACGCCGGCATCGCTGCGCTCGAGAAGGAGCTGCTCGCTCAGAACGCTACGCATCAGGATTGGTGCTCCACGACCGAGCTCATGGAGAAGACTGCCAACGGCCAGGACACCATCTTTATGCATCCGCTGCCCGCCGACATCTCCGGTGTCTCCTGCGAGCACGGCGAGGTCAACGCCGACGTCTTCGACATGCACCGTGTGGGCATGTACAAGGAGGCCAGCTACAAGCCGTACGCCATCGCAGCCATGATGTTCCTGCAGAAGGTTGCCGATCCCGCCGCTACCCTCAAGGCCCTCGACGAGCGCAACACCGCCCGTTGGTTCCAGGCCTAAAGCCGCGCTGAGGTAAGCCATGTAAAGGGGGCGCTCTGCCAACCGGCGGGGTGCCCCTTTTTGCATCGTGGGCGTGCGGGATAAGCGCTTTGGATGTAGATGCTCCGCGACGCGAGTTATGGGTACGATGGTTTCAGGGGAGGTATCGCCATGAAACTTGGTTGCGTCATTATGGCTTCGGGCGAGGGCAAGCGGTTTGGCTCTAACAAGATGCTCGCCGATATCTATGGCGAGCCGCTGATTGCCCGGACTATCGATTCGGTTCCCCGGGGCTTTGACGTCGTGGTTTCGACGCGTTGGCCCGAGGTCGCCCAGATTTGCGAGGACAAGCATTGCCCGTGCGTGCTGCACGATGGCAAGCTGCGCAGCGAAAGCGTCCGTGCGGGCCTTTCGTGGGGGGCGAGCCGCGGCTGGAAGGGTTGCCTCTTTTTGCCCGGCGACCAGCCGCTTGTGAGTTCGGATTCTTTTGAGGCCATGGTTCGCGCGTTTGATGAGCGTGGCCGCAAGCATCCGGTTCGTCTTGCGTGCAACGGTGAGCCTTCGAGCCCGGTGCTCTTTCCGGCGGAACTGTTCGATGCGCTTATGTGTCTTGAGGGCAAGGACGGTGGCGGTTCGATCCTCAAGGACCGTATCGACGTGGTGCTGGTCGAGGCGCGTGCCTACGAGCTGTGGGACGTCGATACCGCCAAGGGACAGCAACGCGTAACGGAGCATATCGCCGCCTGCTCGTATTTTGATCGCGTGGCCAACTGCATCAATCAATAAGGAGCAATTATGATCATCATCAAAAACGGCGCGCTCGTGACGCCCCAGGGGCTTCGCCGCGCCGATCTTGCCATGGAGGGCGACAAGATCGTGCGGATTGCCGCGGCGATTGAGCCGGCCGAGGGCGATACCGTCCAGGACGCCACCGACTGCTGGGTGTTTCCCGGCTTTATCGACGGCCACACGCACATGCAGTGCTGGACCGGCATGGATTGGACGGCCGATAGCTTTGAGACCGGTACGCGTGCGGCTGCCTGCGGCGGTACGACGACCATCGTGGACTACGCGACGGCCGATCGCGGCGTGACCATGCCCGATGCC
>CAKUHM010000098.1 GCA_934655835.1 uncultured Collinsella sp.
CAGGATTTCAAGAAACAAGTTCATAGGCTTCACCCCAATCGGAGATCGGAGCGTTGCCCGCAGGCGGATTCCGCGGCGGTCTAGATTTTACCCCATAGGCCGCGGTGGGAGACATCCTGCCCCTTGGTTTGGAACGGTATCGATCTAACGGATAATCAAGCTCCTAGCTCTCTTTGAATTGGGCAAGCATTCGCCCGAAGGTGCTGAGCTCGGACGGCTCATAAATGAGCGAGCCGCCGTCCGCGGTCCTGTAGACTCCGCAGGGAAGGCGGCGCCCGACGGGGAGGATGTAGAGGTTTCCCTCCTCTTTCAGTTCCGCTGGGAGTAGCGGAATCTCGTTTTCGTCCATTTGGAACTCATCGATATTCGCGATCTCCCTTTCCATGATGCTTTCGGCCTTATTTCTTGTATGGCGTCCTAAAACAGGCAACTCTCAATCAGCTCTTTACCGCGCAGGACATCAATCCACTCCTGCGGAATTGCGTCGATACCGTATGCCGTGCCTGCGAGGGCGCCGGCGACGGCCGCGGTGGTGTCGGTGTCGTCGCCCAGGTTGACGGCGGTGAGCACGCATTCCTCGTAGCTGGTGGTGTTCACAAAGCACCAAGTAGCGGCTTTAAGCGTGTCGCGCACGAAGTCGCCGGACCTGATTTCGTGCTCGGGCATGTCTTTCAGATGGAGCATCCACAAGGGAAGCTCGCCGTTCATCACGCCCCTCATCAGCTCGACAAATATGACACATGCGTCGGTTGACGTTCTGTGGGCGTGCGTTATCGCGGAGACCTCGCAGATCTCTTCAGCTGTCGCGTCGGTGACCGCCAGGGGAGCGATGCGCATGAGCGAGCCGTTGCCGTTGTCGCGCTCGCCGGAGCCTCCTTTGCCGCTGCGCAGGGCGCGAGCGGTCGTGCCGCCGTAATCGAAAACGCCGTCGATCGTATACTCGCCGCGGTCAATCCAGCCTACGAACTTGTCGCGCATGTCCGCGGTTTCGATGTGTCCAAGCTCCCTAATCGAGTCGCAGGTTGCGAGCGTCATGGACGTATCGTCGCTCCAGGTGCCCGCGGGCTGCCCATGCGTGCCGTAGCCGATCATGTCGGTGCATTCGAACGTGCCGCGGGGCCTGAACTCGTACGGGACGCCCAGCGCGTCGCCGACGGCGAGCCCATAGATGCAGTCGCGGAGCGTTGCTTTCGGTTTGTCTGTCATGGAAACTCCTCGTATGCCAGGTGGTGCGGAACGACTTTGGGGATGTCGGCCGTACTGTACCGTTGCCCTTACGCCTCGACGTTCGCCGCTTCGTTGATGGCGCGGTACTCGGCACTCAGCTCGCGCGCCAGCTCTTCCTTGCTTGGAAGATACGGCAGGTATTTGGCGGCAAACACTTGGTCGTTGTCTTCGGGCAGCGTGTACTCGACGATCGAATCGCTTTTGTCCGCGCAGAGCACGATGCCTATGGGCGGATTGTCGCCTTCGTTCATGAGCTCGCGTGTGTAGTAGTTCACATACATTTGCATCTGGCCCAGGTCCTGATGCGTAAGGTCATCGGTCTTAAGGTCGATGAGCACGAAACAGCGCATCAGATAGTTGTAAAACACAAGGTCAATATAGAAGTGGCGACCATCGAAGGTGATGCGCTTTTGGCGCGCCTCAAAAGCGAAGCCGCGGCCAAGCTCCAGCAGAAACTTCTGAAGATGCGTGATGAGCGCTTGCTCTAGATCGCTCTCGCGAAACGCAGCGTCGTCCGAGAAGCCTAAAAACTCAAGCACATATGGGTCGCGGATGATGTCCTCGGGGCGACGAGCGGGGGCGCTCTTTTGGATTTCCTGAGCGACGGTCTCTTTGTCCTTGCTGGCAAGTAGACGCTCGCGGAACATGGTGTTGATTTGGCGCTCGAGCTGACGTGTGCTCCAGCGAGAGTCGGCGCATTCGTTCATGTACCAAGCGCGCGCTTCGGAGTCGGGAATGCGCATCAACCTGCGGTAATGAGTCCAGCTCAATTCGGGACGCAGTGAGTCCCGAATTGGAAATGTGAGATATAACTGGCGCATTTTACGCAGCTCCCTTGCCTCAAAGCCTTTGCCAAAATCCTTGGTAAGCTTGATTGCAAGGGCCTTGAGCAGCGCATCGCCGTACTTGGCGCGCTCCTCTCCGCCCTGCTCATCAACAATGCTCTTGCCGATCTCCCAATATGCCTCAACCATTGCAAAGTTAACGGCGGTATAGGCCTTGTCGCGAGCGGCGTTGAGAATCGAGGAAACCTGCTTGTAAAAAACTTCTGGCACGATTGCCGATTCTCCACGGTTTACCAGTTCGCCCATCACTGTCGCCCCACTTTCCTCTTGTGGAATGCATCTTTATTGCATTTAGTTTAAAGCCTCGCGCGGACTCGAATTTCAATGTCGCCTAGCGCCTTCGTGCAGGATTCCCGAAGTGACTAAAATGTGACCATAGAGGCAGTTTTAGCGAACCCCATGGGAGTGACACGCATGGACAACAACACCTTGCTGTTCCAGGACAAAGGTTCGGGCAGGTTTAAAGACGTCAAGATCTACCCCAACCGTATCGAGGTGCTCAAGAAGGGTACTTTCGGCGGCAAGCATATCGAGATTGTCTACCTTAAGGACATCACGGGCGTTAACAGGATCAAGGGTCGCGACGTTTTCCTGCGCAATCGACTGTTAACCGCTTGCGTCTTTAGTCTGAGCAGTCGTGCGAAGGCCCAGGAGTTTGTTAACGCGCTGAACATGGTGATGTAGCCCATGGCGGCGTTCGGGCCAAGGTAAAAATCGGGGGCACAGAACGGTGCTCTGCGCCCCTCGTCGAGTCGATGTGTCCAAAAGGGTCGGCTTGCCTATTCGCTGTCGTCCCCAGCGTTTTCGCGGTCACTGGCAAGCATTGCCGCGCCGGCGACCGTTGTCGCCACGGCGGCAGCGGCGAGCCCGGCGGCGATACCAGAGCCGTCGCCCGTGTCGGCGAGTTTTCCGGTCGAGCCCTTGCTCTTGTTGCCGCCGCCGTTCTTGTCGGCGCCATCTGCGTTGGCGCCGGTACCGGGGCCGGCGCCGCCCGCGTTGCCCGAGGCTGCAACGGTAAAGCTTGCGGCTCCGTCGCTGGCGAGCGTGTAGTTCTGCGCCGCGTCGCCCAAGAGACCGTTCACGCGCACCCAGTACGTTCCTGCGGCAAATGTTTCGCCCTCGGCCATTGCCGTGCCCGGAGCGCCGTCCGCGTCGTGCACAAACTCGAGATGGGCCGTGCAGGCATCGGTTTCGAGCTTGCCCTCGAGTGATGCCGCAATCTTGGCGCGCACGTCTTCGCCGGCCTTAAGTCCTTCGAGTCCCTCAAAATGGGGCGTCAGCGCGCGTGGATCGATATCAATGGGCACAGAGCCCTGCAGCCCCGTAACGGTCTCGTTGCCCAGGGCGTCGACATCCACATATTCGATGGCAAACGCATGGCCCGAAGCCGCCACGTTGAGTACGTTGCTGCTGTCGACGAGGCGGAAATGACCCTCGCCAACGGTCTTGCCGTCCTGGAGCGAGGCGTCGCTCAGCGAGTTGCCGTACGTCATGCGCATGCGGGTCGGGAGGTAGTACGAAGCTGTCTGCTTGTGCTGTGTATCGTAATCGTAATTGCGCTGATAGATGCTCCGGGCCAGCGCCGCATCAACAAAGTCGGATGCGATAATGCCAATGTGCTTGAGGTAATCTGACTTTGTGTCCTCGTTGCCGCTGGGGTTGATGTACGGGCTCTTGTACAGATGCTCGTTGACCACTCGTGCCGAGGTAAAAGGATTGCCTCCGTGCGACAGGCCCGTGCAGCTGGTGTAGTTGATAGACCAGCAACGCTCCTGGACTGGCACCTTGGCCCCGTTATCGTCCACGACGTCCACCTTGTTGCGCGTGCGCCCGGTCGTTTCCTTCAGCGCATTATCGACCCAGCTGAGCTTGTCGGTTCCCGTGAGTTTGTACTTGTCCTGGGCGTATACCTTGGTGCAATAGGGCTCTTTGTCGCCTGTTTCCCCCGCGGCTTCAAAGCCCCGCGCGTCTTGGACGAGACACATAGTGGTGCTGTCGGAGTGAGCCTTGATCTTGTCATCCCATTCGGTAAGGTCGAGGCCCCACGTGTAGCCGTCTACGCTGTTGCCGTCGAGTCTAAATCGACGCAGCAGGACGATCTTTCCGCGCACCTCGCCCAGCGTGGGGACGTGGCTCGACGTGTAGAACAGATCGGGGTTATCGGCCATAACCTTGGCGAAGGCCGTCGTTATGCTTTCGTCGGTAGCCTCGTCGTTGCCGCGCGATGCGAGCATGATGAGCGCTTCTGACGGGTTTTCGTTCAAAAACGTTTTGAAGTAACCGATGACATCGGAGAGATGCAGATAGTTCCCGTCTTTTTTGAATAGGTAGAAATCCCCGTGGCAGATACCGGGGTCGTTGCCCTTTCCGAGTCGGATATCAAAATAGCGGATTCCCTCGAGCAACTGCGTGGGAATGTAATCCTGCTGGCATTTTACTTGCGAGGATTGGGGCTCAGTGTCGTTGTCCACGCTGCAGGTGCCCGAATCGTGCGTACCCGGGATGCTCAGCTCGTCGAGGAACTTGTTGTCGTTGACGTATTTCATCCAACATGGTCCATCGACGTAGCTGCTGTACGTGATCCAGTCGAGGCTGCTAACCGTGGCATCGTTCTTTTTCATGTCGTAACCGATAAGTTCGAGCTCCCACGGAATGCTCTTACTCTTATGGCAGATCTTATTGTTGTCCTGGTCTTCGCCGTTCGATTCTATTGCCAGGTACTTAATGTCTTTTTTCTCGGTTTCTTTCTCGACCGTGCGGTCTCGGATGATATAGGTTCCGTTTGATTGACGCTCGAACGCAAAAGCGCGGCTGGGCTTGTTGTCATACTCGCCGCCCCATACGTGGATGACCTTTCCATCTTTGTCCGAGTCGTCGTCGACCGACCAAATGCTGTAGCCCGTCTTTTTATGCTCTTCGAAATTGAGCAAGGTGCGGATAGCATACCAGTTTGTATCGTCATTCTTGGTCGTTACGTTCTCAAGGATGAGCTTGCTGGACGTGCCGTCGTTAAACAGGTGGCAGACGTTGCCGCGAACGTTGCCGTCTTGGTTGACGCTTGCGGTGCGAAAATAGCCCGCGGGGCGAAGGCGAATGACGAAATTGTCGAGGCTGACCGACGCTGTGGCAGCGTCTTCTGCAAATGCCGCGCGCACGGGAAGGCCCAATCCCGCGGTTTCGGGCAGGCTTGCAAGCGGCGACAACGCCGCGAGTCCTAGGCCCAACGTAAACGCTCGGCGACTGATGGCGTGGTGTTCGGTCATAACTCCTCCATTCGCAGGGTGCGGTTATGCACTCGTTTGGGTCACTATACTGCCCAGATGTTTAAAGGTGCCGGTTTAATTGTCTGCGCGGCGCAATAAATCGGCGGGCGGACGTGTTGGGGTGTTTGTCTATTTGTGTTGCTACCGTGTCTGGGATGGTTTCGGAGTCCGGCATCTTCGCGTTCGTCGGCTGCCGGCATAAGAAAGGGAGGGTCGGTTTACCGGCCCTCCCTTGGTACGAAGCGCTGGGGTATCGTCGCTTGTTTGCACTGCGCTCGTGTTTCCCGCTGCGCTCGCCAGTCGCTTAGCGCTTGATCTCGATGTCGTCGAGCTTAACGTCCATGGCCTCGGTC
>CAKUHM010000099.1 GCA_934655835.1 uncultured Collinsella sp.
CTCCTTTCATAGGTAACATATCATCGTGCTAGTTTACCACATGCCACCAGGCAATAAAAAACGTCACGAAAAGCGATGTTTGAGCGCTTCGACCACGTTGGGCGGCACAAACGTCGACACGTCGCTGCCGAGCGAGGCAATCTGTCGGACCACCGAGCTCGAGATATATCCGTACTGCGGCGCACTCATGACAAAGATGGACTCCAGCTCGTTGTCCAGGCGGTAGTTGAGGTCGGCCTGCTGAAGCTCGTACTCAAAGTCGGTCATGGCACGCAGACCCTTGACCACGGCACCGGCGCCCTGCTCGCGTGCGAAGTCGACCAACAGGCCGGTAAAGGGCAGGACCTCGACGCCTTCGATATCGCCCAGTGCCTCGCGGGCCAGCGCCACGCGCTCGTCGAGCATAAAGGTGGTACCCACGCCATTTTTGCCCTGCGACTCGGCGACAGCCACGATCACGCTGGGAAAGATACGGCGCGCGCGGCGGATGACGTCGATGTGGCCAAAGGTGATGGGGTCAAAGGTACCCGGGACGATTACGCGGTTGATGGTGTCACTCATGGGCGTCCTCCGGGGATACTGCCTCGTCGTTATCGTTAGCATCGGTGCTGTCGTCCTTGCTATCGCCGACCCAACGCAGCAGATCGACCGAGGTGATGCCGTAGCGCTTCTCGCGCACGGTCTCAAAGCCGGCCGGATGCGCGCCCGCGTCAGCGGCGGCATGCTCAAACAGGGCGTACGCGCCAGGGGCCAGCAGGCCCTGCTGGGCAAGGTTCTGCAGCAGTTCCTGAACCGGCTCGGCACCAAAGGCATACGGCGGATCGAGCAGGACCAAGTCGAAGGGGCCGCCCGGAACACGACCGCGCGAGGCGCTTGCCAGCATATCGCCCGTCACCACGCGCCAACGTGCACGGTCACGGCAGAGCGACTCGATATTCTTGGTAATAAGACGCGCGGCATTCCGATCGATCTCAAACGTCGTAAGCGAGCGAGCGCCACGCGAGAGCATCTCGATGCCCAGGGCGCCGGAGCCGCCAAACGCATCCAGCACGCGGACCTCGTCCAAATCGAAGTCGAATGCCGACATGACCATAGATGCGCACGCCTCGCGCACGCGATCAGTCGTGGGGCGGGTGACATCGCGACCACGGGGCTCCTCGATCTTGCGACCGCGCCATTCGCCGCCGATGATTCTCATCCTCCGCTGACCTCCTTAAAGATGTGTCGATACCGCGTGGCGACCGCGTCGCGCAGAGGGCGCATCGCCACGGAGTCAAGGTTGCAAGCATACCGCAAGAGCTCGACTGCGTCCAAATGGGCCCATTCGATCAATTCCTCATCGGCATCGAGATCGACAAAGCGCAAGGTCACGCCGCCATGCTGACGGTAGCCCAGAATCTCACCCTCATGACGCAGGCGCAGGTCCATCTGCGCGAGCGTAAAGCCGTCTGCGGTCTTTTCGAGCGACTGGAGGCGGTCTTGCGCCGCCGATGCGCCGCCATTGCCCTTTGAGTGGGTCATGACCAGGCATGTGCCCGAGACGCTACCGCGGCCTACACGGCCACGCAGCTGATGCAGCGCCGCCAAGCCAAAGCGCTCGCCGTTCTCTATGACCATGACGGTGGCGTTGGGCACGTCAACGCCCACCTCGACCACCGTAGTCGAGACGAGCACGTCGATCTCGCCTCGCTTGAAGGCATCGATGACCCGGTCCTTCTCCCCCGCCGGCATGCGGCCATGGAGGCGCTCGATGGTAAGTCCCGGCAGCGCCAGGCGCAGGCGGTCGAGCTCGGTCGCCGTGTCATGCAGCGGCACGGGCACGGTCACGCGGCCCTCGTCGTCGCGGGCGATGCCGGGTACGTCCTCGAGCTCATCGGCCGAATCGCTCGGCTCCACAAGCGGGCAGATCACGTAGGCCTGCTGCCCCTTCTCGTGCGCCTCGCGGATGGCGCCATAGGCCAGGTCGCGGCTCGACTCGGTGAGGACACGCGTCGTCACGCCAGCGCCCGGAACGGGACGATGGCGAATGATGCTCGTATCCAGATCGCCGTAGACCGAAAGCGCCAACGTGCGCGGGATGGGCGTCGCCGTCATAACGAGCAGATCGGCACCGGGCCCTTTGGCGCGCAGGGCGTTACGCTGACCCACGCCAAAGCGGTGCTGCTCGTCGATGACGACGAGCGACAGATGATTGAAAGTCACGTCGTCCGAAAGGACCGCGTGCGTACCAAAGAGCACGTCGAGCTCACCAGACTGAAGCTGAGCATGGATCCGCTCGCGCTCGACCGCCGGAGTGGCGCCCGTCAGGAGCGCCCACGTCATACCGGCCTGAGAGAGCAAGGGGCCAGTCTTGTCGGCATATTGACGTGCCAACACGCCCGTAGGCGCCATGACACAGGCTTGGGTGCCCGAATCCGCTGCAACAGCAAGCGCGCAAGCGGCAACGGCCGTCTTGCCGGTGCCGACGTCGCCCAGCAGCAGACGGTTCATCACACGGCCGCCATCGCACATGTCATGCAGGATGTCCTGGAATGCAGCCTCCTGCTCGTCACTCAGCGAGAACGGTAGGGACTGCCTGAGTGCGGCCAGATGCTCGCCCGTAATATGCGCGTAAGGCACCACCTCGACCAAGCCGCCGTCGTTGCGCAGACGCAACGCCAACTGCAGGTAGAGGCACTCCTCATAGGCAAGACGCCGGCGCGCGATATCGCGCTCGGCCATGCTCGAGGGAAAGTGAATCGATCGAAGCGCACGGGCACAGCTCATCAAGCGGCGCTTGACGCGCAGCGAGGCGGGAATGGGATCAAACGGATTGCCGACAACCTCGAGCGCGCCGCTTACGATACGGCGCATCCACGCCTGGCTCACGCCGTCGCTTACGTAGTGGACCGGCAGGATAGTGCCGGAAGCACGCCCCTCCTCGAGCTTCTCGAAGTGAGGCGAGGCCATCTGCTTAAACCCGTAGGCAAACTCGACCTTGCCCATCACGGCCAGGCGGTCGCCCTGCTTGAGCTGCTGGGCAATCCAAGGCTGACGGAAAAAGGCGACCTGTAGCACGCCCGTCTCGTCCACAAGCGAGACCTCGGTCACCTGCATACGCGGACGGGGCTGCTTTTGCACGATGCGATCGACCGTGGCGATAATCGTGCACACGGTACCGATGGGCGCCATCTCGATAGACCAGGAGCGGGTGAAGTCCAGGTACCGATGAGGGATATGGAGAAGGAGGTCCCCCACCGTCCGAATTCCCAGACGGCGAAGGGCCTCCTCACGTTTACCCGAAACATATTTGAGTCGCGCGATATCCTCGTCGAGCGCATTGCTCTGGGCAAAGCGCTCCGAGACGCGCGGCACGGAGCACAGCTCGGACATGGGCAGAGCCTACTCGATCGAGAAGATCACAGGGTAGAGCGGCTGCTCGCCACGATGGGCGTCAATCTCCAGATCGGGTTGAGCCTCCTCGATGGCGTCGACGATCTCCTGGAAGGCCTCGTCGGACAGCTCCTCGCCGGCCAGAATCGTCAGCGCGTCGCCCTCCTCTTCCTCCTGCATACGGTTGACACAGTCGAGCGTAACCTGCTTCACGTCGGAGCCGACCACGTCGATGGAGCCGGCGATGATGCCCATGACGTCGCCGGAGTGAATCGGCGAGCCGTCGGAGGCGCTGGAATCGCGCACGGCACGGGTGACCTCGCCATCGCGAACCTCGCTGATGGCATCGACCATAGCGGCCACGGCATCCTCGAGCTCGGAATCGGGCAGAACCGCGAACAGCGCGGAGAAGGCCTGCGGGACGGTCTTGGTGGGAACGACGGCGACCTTCTTATCGGTGCAGGCGGAGGCAGCGGCCTCGGCAGCCATGCGGATGTTGCCGTTGTTGGGCAGGATGATGACAGAGGTCGCGTTGACCTGGTCCACGGCGCCCAGCAGGTCGGCGGTCGAGGGGTTCATGGTCTGGCCGCCCGAAACGATCACATCGACACCGAGGGACTTGAGAATGTCGGCCTCGCCGGAGCCGGCGGCAACGGCGACAAAGCCAAGCGCCTTCGCGGGCTCGGCGGCCTTCTCCTGATCCTCGTGGATCTTAGCGGTGCGGTCGTGGGCCTCCATCTCCATGTTATGGATAAAGACCTCGTAGATCTGGCCAAGCTGCAGCATGTGCTCGAGCACCAGGTTGGGGGTGTTGGAGTGCACGTGAATCTTGTAGTCGGGATAGGCACCCACGAGCAGCTCGCAGTCGCCCATGGAACCCAGGAACTTCAGGCACTCGTCCTCGTCAAACGGGGCGTCGGCCTTAAAGAGGAACTCGTTGCAGTAGCGGAACTCCGAGCCCTCCCAGTCGTCGTTGGCCTCGATCTCCACGCGGCCGAGAGCCGCATCGCGGGCGGAGCCGGCGGAGTCAAACGTAGCGGAGAAATCCTCGACAACAGTACTGCGGCCAAGAGCGGCAGCCACGAAGTTCTCGAGGAAAATGGCAAAGCCAAAGGCGCCGGAGTCGACCACGCCGTTCTCCTTGAGGACAGGCAGCAGGTCGGGCGTACGGGCGACGGACTGATAGGCCTCGACGACGATGGCGTCGAGCGCGTCCTCGGCCGAGAACTTTTTCTTCTCGCACTCGTCGGCCTTGGTCGAGACATCGCGCAGGACCGTGAGGATCGTGCCCTCGATGGGCTTACGAACGGCCTGGAAGGCGACCTTGACGGCACGGCGGAAAGCGAAGGCGATGTTGGCGGACGTAACGGGTTCGTCGGCAGAGACGAGGCCCTCGGCCACGCCGCGCAGGATCTGCGAAGTGATAACGCCCGAGTTACCGCGAGCGCCCATGAGGGAGCCATGGGTGATGGCGCCGGCGATGGCCTCCATGTCGGCGTCGGCGGGAAGCGCAGAGAGCTCCTTGGTCACCGAAGCCAGCGTGAGCGACATGTTGGTGCCGGTGTCGCCGTCGGGTACGGGGAAGACGTTGAGCTTGTTGATCTCCTCGGCCTTGTCGGAAACGGCAGCCGCAGCGATCGGAAAACAGGTGCGAATGGTCTTTGCAATCATGGGTATTTGAATCTCCGTTTTCGGATGCTAGTTCAGACGGCTCTTGAGCGCGTCGATGTGGATGCCGATCTTAAGGCTGGCAGGATCGATCTGGGCGATCTCCTGCAGGGTGAAGGCAACGGAACTCGAAAGATTGTGGCAGACGGACTTCATGTTGACGCCGTTCTCGAGCACGACGTGAAGATCGACCGTAAGGCCGTTCTCGTCGGCGGAGACAAGCACGCCCTTGCGGAGGCGCTGACCGGCAAGCAGGCGCACGCTCTCGGCGCCCTGGAGCTGCTCGGCCATACCGACGACGCCGTAGCACGTCATCGCGGCATAACCGGCAATATCGGCAATAACGTCGTTCGAGACGCTCAGGCTGCCGTTAATGGTCTCAGACACAAGAATCTCCTTTTCTGGTGCTCGCGGCACCATGTCGTGGGAGCAATCATTCCAATATTCTACAACGACCGCGCCATGTTGAGGTGGTGGGTCGCGGGATTACATCCTCGACACGAAATGTTGATATGGCAACGTTCGAGTCAAGTGGTCGCGGCATGAAAAAACCCGCCGCAAAAGCGACGGGTTCTACAACCTGGCTCCCCGGGTAGGACTCGAACCTACAACA
>CAKUHM010000100.1 GCA_934655835.1 uncultured Collinsella sp.
GTGTGCAACAAATCTTCTGTCGCCGCCTTGCTTGGCGTTATGGACAACGTCGCCCCCTTCCAGGGCGAGAATGAGTTCCCCGACGACGTTCCGTTCGACACCTATTTTGGTGAGCAAAAACGTCGCGCCGAGGAGATGGCACGTGCGGCGGCGGAATATGCCGCGGCCCAGCAGCAAAACGACTATGGCAACACCATCGAGTACGAAGAGCCTACCTACGAGGAGGACGAGTTCGGCCAGCCGATCGCTCCCGATGCTCAGTTCGAGTCTGAACAGGGCGAGGCTTTCGATGAGCAGATCGATGGCTTTGAGGGTGCGCCTGCCGACGAGACGCTGATTGGCGCCATCGTGCCCGAGGCTCAGGACCAAGCTGCCCAAGTCGAAGAGCCCGCTGCCGAGGCCCCCGCTGTCGAGCCGGCGGAAGAGCCTGTTGTGGTCGAGCCCAGCGAGCCTGAGCCTAAGCTCTATCGCAATGCCGCCGGCAACATCCGCTTTGGTTCGGATGCCATCCGTGCACTCGGGATGCTTCCCGAGTCCTGTACGCTCGATTACGAGGAGGGCGAGGAGCCGACGTTCGAGCCCGAGCCTGCCCCCGTCGCGGACGCACCTGCACCCGCCGCCGTTGTGGACGACGTGCCCGCTGCGGCTTCTCCTGCCGTTGCGGAGCCCGAGGCTATGCCTACAATCGATCCTGCAGCGGGACTGGACATTCTGGCATCCGCCGCGCCGGCACAGGACGTCGCGGACGAGTCTGACGATGATTATGCCGAGCAGCCGCGACGCATGTCTTACGAGAGCGATACCGATTTCTCGGCCGAGATTCCCGCGGCGACGCCCCATGCCGATATTGCATCCGCCTTCTCTTCGATTGGCGCCAGCGCATCCAGCTTCTTTAAGGGCGCGTTTGCAAAGGGCAAGAAATTCATCGACGACTTTGAGGAAAAGCGCGCTATCGCACGCGAGGCTGCCGAGCAGGAAGCTATCGCCCAGCAGCAGGCAGCCGAGGCGGAGCGTGAGCTCGCGGCGCAGGAGTTCGAACAGAACGAGGCTATGCAGCCCGTGGCCGTCGATGCTGCCGAAGCTACGACGTCTTTCGAGCCCCAGCAGCCCGTCGATAGCACCATGTCGTTCGACGCCGCGCAGTTCGATGCCACGATAACGTTTGAAAAACAGGGCACCGCGATTGCTGAGCCCCTTGAGGCTTCCGATGATCAGGCCGCTGTGGCAAACGATGCCGAGGCCGCCGATGTGGTTGAAACCCCGGATGTTGCCGAAGACCAGGCCGTCGAGGTCGGCGCTGACGAAGAGCAGCACGTGGCGGTCGAGCAGGACGATTCGGCCGAGGTCGAGCAGGAGGCTGTGGTCTCCGAAGTTTCCGAGGTGCCCGAGACGGACGAGTCGAGACCTTACTCCACGCAGATTTTCACCATGCCGACTCCGGGTGGTTCTGGCTCCACGGTTGCCAACGTCGCCCCCACTCAGGACGAAACGGTCGACTCCCTCATGGCGCAGATTTCGTCTCAGGCCGCACCGCGCCCGCAGATGAATGTTCCCGATCCGGCGTCGGTTCCGGCGCCTGCGCCCTCTTCGTCGCCGCTGGCCTCGGTCCCCGATCCGTCGCTGCCGTCGATGAAGCAGGCTAACGTTGCGTCTCGCACGTCGCTGTTCGACCTTCCCGACCCCTCGGCTCAGGTCGATGACCCCTTCGCGACGGCGCAGGGTCCCGAGCCCACATCGGCGCCCGTTGCGCCTTCTATGCCCGTCGCGTCGGGCGCGCAGCCGCTCGAGACTATCTCGGCTCCCGCTTCGGCTGCGCCCAAGCCCAGCAAGCGCGGTCTGGGCGGTCTGTTCGGTCGTAAAAAGAAAAACGATCAGGACAGCATGAGCGACTGGCTGGGTGTCGAAGACGATTACGATGCCAAGAAGTCCGGCCGCGGTATCGGCTCGTGGGATAACTTCGAGGACGATAACGACGGCTGGAAGGGCGGCGCTACGTCTTCCGACGGCGCTTCTTCCGAAGACATGCTCTCGGCTGTCGCCTCCATGGGCGATGACGAACTGCTCGGTCACGATATCTGGTTTGTGGCAACGGGCGCCTCGGATTGTGATGGCGCCGGCATGAAGGCGTTCTTGGCCTCGCATCGCGATAAGCTCCGCGGCGTATTCTTCATCAACCTTGAATCCGTCGGCGCCGGTAGGCTTTCGGTGGTGACAGTCGAGGGCGAGCAGCAGCTGCTCAAGGGCGACCGCCGCATCATGAATCTGGTCAGCAAGGTCTGTAAGTCGTTCCATGTCGATTGTGGTGCGCTCGAGATGCCCTATGCCAAGACCGATGCCTATGCCGCGCTCGAGGCGAGCCGCCGCGCCCTCACCATCGCCGGTGTGGACGGCACGCGCCTGGCTTGTGCTCGTACCGAGGACGACCTGCCCCACAACGTTAACCCGACGAACATCGCCACGGTATCCGAGGTCGTGACCGAGGTTATCCGCCGTTCGTAGGCGGAGCTCTAAGGAGTCAACGTGTTTTCGTTCATTAAACGTCATTGGCCTGTTTACTTGATTCTGACCCTTATTGCCGTCGCTTTGGGATTTGGGGCTGCCTACATCGTGGGCGTAAAGGGATCGACCCCCGCGTCCGCAATCAGCGAAGAGGTGGAGCAGGAGCAAAGTACGGGTGCCGATGGAATCCCTGAGTCCGAGCAAGCGCTCGTCGACGGCGGATCTTCATCTGCAGAATAGCCGCGGCACTTTACATGGCTAAAAGAGGGCGAACCGGGAGACTGGTTCGCCCGCTTTTTTGCATTAGCGCCTCCTCGATGCCGATTCCAGGTGGGCAAACAAGATGGCTGCGGCGCCGGAAGTCAAGAGGGCGGTTAGGCAGGCGGCGATGGGAATAGATCCCGTTGCCGGCAGGTCTTGCGGCAGGGCACATTGTTGAACGACGCGATCTTCGTCATGTGACTCAAGTTTGTCGCCGCCGCCATTGCGACAGAGGTCGACACGGGCGCTGTTGGTGAGTGCAGTTTGTGGCGTATAAGCCGACGTTGCCTGCATGTGCACGACTGCACCCCGAGCGTCTGTACCAAGGATTGCTTTGGCATCGTCAAGGTCGTCGTGCTCATCTTTGAGATCATCGCGGGTCCAAGAATCCGCATCGCTTCGAGTCGTAAAGTCGGCGGCCACCGCACCGTATTCAATGCGAATGCCCGTTACGACGGTATTGGCGGGAAGATCGAGCTCATGTGCCTCAAGTGTGGTTGATTCTGTGGTCGGGACATCGGTTTTCCAGAGATGCCAGCCTTCGTAATCAACGAGGCGACGGTCCTCGCCTAAGCGCTCTTTAACTTCTTCGGACTCAAGCCAGGGGTTTTCATGTCCATCGTCAAGTGTCGCGTTTGCCTCCTCGTCGATGCTTGATGAACCCAACGGCGTCGTACGGTACCACACGTTACATAGGCCGTTGAGGTCGCCGGTGGCGATAGGGGTTTCAATTGAGACGAATCTTGCGGTGCCGTCCTTGGCGCACTCAAGATCATCGGTAATTGTGAACTCATCAACCCAGGTGGTCGACTCGTTTCGCGCATCGACGGTGTAGGAGAAAAACCCTTTCGCATCGGCTTGTGTCGCGGCGCGGTTTTTGCCATCGCCGTTAGCCAAGAGGCCATCCCCGACGGGCTGGGCAATTTCTTGACGCTTGTCGATCTGTCCTTTGATCTCGATCGGCGCGTCCTTCATTGCGAAAGATTGGACTTCTTCCGTAGCCTTTACTTCAAACGTTATCTCCTCGGCAAGGTCGTAGGTCCGCGGGGACATTATTTCGCGCAACGTGTAGGTGCCAGGCGCAAGATGTTCGATACGGTGCGGCTTGTCGGATGAGGTCCAGGAGTCTATTTCGGTTTTATCGGGACCATATAGGGTGAGCTGTGCGCCTTCCACTTCCTGCTCACCGCTTGCATCGACCTTGGAGATATCAACCTTGGTGAAATCGTCGGACACTCCGAGATGGGCCTCGATGACGGGCGTTGTCTGGTCGGCATATGACAGCTCGACCGTATGGGGATTCTGGTCCAGGAGGTATCCTTCGGGCGCTTGGGTCTCAACGACTTCGTAGCATGCGGTTCCACATCCCAACGAAAGATGGCTTGCGCGGGCGGACCCCTGCTCGTCAGTCGTTACCGTGGCGACAGTTTCGCCGGCCAAGGCAACGATGCTACCGTCGGGGCGAACAATATCGCCTGCAGCTCGGATATCAAATACGGCCCCCATGAGGTTGCGCCCATCGGTGGCGTCGGACTTTACGATTTCGATGCTTCCGGTTGCCGCGTCGTCGAAGTATGAGGCGATTGCAACGGGCGTTAGATATCTGTCGGCGGGGATTGTTATCGTGAGGTCCTCTCCGACAAGGTATGGCTTCTTTGACGAGACCTCTTGCACGTAGTAGGTGCCCGGGTTAAGAGATTCGGGCAGCGTGACGGTACCCGTTGTGTCGGTCGTAAAGGTGTTCAGGATATTGTGGGACGGATACCAGCACGTTTGCGAGATGGGCTCGTGGTTGCTGTCGAGCAGCTGGAAGCTAAAGCCGGCAAGGGGAACCGCGGCACCGGTTTGGGCGTCGCGCTTAACAATCTGGAGGTGCGTCGATAGGGCATGGTTGTCCACGATGTACTGAAGCTCGGCACCGTCAGCGATCTGTTCGGCCGAGACGGTCCATTCCCCTGCCTGTTTAAAGCCTTCGGGGACGGACTCTGGAACCTCCCGAACTGTGTAGCCGGCACGGTCGTAGGGGATGGCTCCGTGGACGCCATCGGGCCGCTTGCCTGCGCCGAACCATGCTCCGGGCTGGTCTTTGGTGGAGGCAAAACCATAGATATTTGTGGTCAACGTGCCAACAACCTGTTGTGAGCTATTGCTGATGACTTCAAAGACAACGCCTTCAGCGGGCTGCTCCAAGCCAGACTGATCGCTGTTGCCGTGATCTTTAAACTTGGAAATTTCAAGGTCAAATGCAATCGGAATATCGGAAATGCGAGATTCGAGCTCGACGACGCCCGAACCGCCCAACTGGTCGGCCCCAACGGTGTAGGTCCAGCTGTCGCTGGGCAGCAGGTAGCCCTCGGGAGCCTTCGACTCATAGACGGTGAAGGTTCCCAGGGGAACATCGGCAAGGGCGGCTCGACCGGTTTCGTCGGTCGTAAGGGTTTGCGTCCATCCGGGGGTGGATTGAGAAACGCAGGTAAACTCGGCACCGGCGAGCGAGGCTCCCGCTTGGGATCCAGTGCCCGTTGCAGCGTCAAGCTTTACGATGCGTAGCGTGATGGTGCCTGGTTGCTCATCGATTGTGACATGGCCACCACTGCCCTCCGTGGTAAAGGGGATCCGGTCGCGTCGAGGGACATAGCCTGCCGGCGCCTTTGTCTCTACCAGGTAGTATGCCGTGTTGGGCAAAAGTGTTGCCTGCGCTCGGCCGTTGCCGTCCATTTTGAGCGTGCCGACGCGCGCGTCGCTCATGCTCTCGAAGATATCGAATGTTGCCCCGTCAAACTGATAGGTGTCGTTTCCGCTGGTAATGACGGTGTTCGCGGACTGTTTTTGGAAAGAAACGGAGACAGATGGCAGTACGTAGAGCATGT
>CAKUHM010000101.1 GCA_934655835.1 uncultured Collinsella sp.
TCATCGAGGTCTCCTTTGATGCAAGAAAGAGGCCGCCCGGTGTCCCAGACGGCCCGAATGCGTTTTGATTATAGACTGCGCGGCTACAGGCTGCTTGCGGCGCGAATGCCCGAAATCCAGGCCCATGCAAGGTTGAAGCCACCGCAATCGGCATCGATATCGAGCGCTTCGCCGCAGATGGAAAGCGGGGTGCCGGCCGCGTTGCTCGCGCAAAGGCTAGGCACCGAGACGCTCTCGATGGGTACGCCGCCGCGCGTGACCTGAGCCGAACGCTCTTCGGCCGTTCCCTCGACGAGCAGCTTAAAGTGCTTGAGGATCGAGACCAGATGGATGACATCGTGCGAGCCCGGATGGCATCGCTCGAATGCGGCACAGGCAATGTGGGAGAGTTGCGGGGCGAGCATGCCGTCAAGCCAGCATGGGTCGCGGGGTGAAAAGCCGCCGAGCAGCTCGACTCGCTGATTGAGCATATCGAGCCACTCGTCTTTAGACAGGTCGGGGAAGAAATCGAGCAAAATGGTGTCGCCGTGCTGGACGCGACGGGAGAGGTTGAAGGCGGCGACGCCCGAGACGCCAAAGGTTCGGAAGAGCACTTCGCCGTCTTCGCGCCAGAGTTCCTCCTGATTGCGGGTGAGCATCAAACGGGCGCGGACGCGCAGACCGTCCAGGGTATTGAGCGCCGTCTGGTCGCCAACGACCGATGCCGATACAGGGCAGAGGACGGGGCGCTGCGGCGTGAGAGGAAGATCGAATGTCTCCGCGATGTCGGAAGGGCTGCCGCCCGTGGCGATAATTACAGCCTTTGCTTGCAGTGTCTCGTTCTTGCGAGGTACGTCGGCAAGCGCCTTCCGAAGCGAACGGACCTCCGTTTTCCGGTCGTCGTGCTTTTTTACCTTGAGTGTCCGCGCAGGACGGTCGATTTGAAGCACCCGGCCCTTGGGAACTTTGGATGCCGAGGCAACGTTTGCCCCGCAAATCAAGGCGATACCCAAGCGATCGCAAGCGTTGAGAAGCGCGTCGCGCACCGATTCGGCGCGAAGGGAGCGCGGATACAGCCGGCCCTCCTCGGAGGTCGTCATGATGCCCAGCGAGGAGAAGAAGTTCCCTAGCTCTTTTTCGGGCTGGGGACCCATGACGGATTCGACAAACGCGGGGTGGTTGTACCGCTGGAAATCAATTGATTCGTTGGAAAGGTTGCAGCGGCCGTTGCCAGTCGCAAGGAGTTTAAGGCCGCAGGCAACATCGCGCTCAACAATGCAGGCGCTTTTGCCAGCGCGTGCGGCCGTGATAGCGGCGGCGAGACCCGAGGCTCCGCCGCCGATTACCAAGACGTCATAGGAGGCGTTTGCGTTCACTTAGGCCTCGTCGGTCTCGTGCGGGGCAATCGCCTCGACGGCAGAGACGGCCTGGGGCAGCATGCCGTCGGGCAGTGCGACCTCGACCTCGCCCTTGTCGCAAGCCTCGGCGAGTGCCGGATTGATGGGAAGCTGCCCCAGGATCTCGAGGTTGTAGCGCTCGGCGACCTCGGGGAGCTTGCTCTTGCCAAAGACCTCGATCTTCTTGCCGCAATCGGGGCACTCGATATAGCTCATGTTCTCGACGATGCCCAGAATGGGGACATTCATCTTCTCGGCCATGTTGACCGCCTTGGCGACGATCATCGAGACCAGATCCTGCGGGCTCGTGACGATGACGATGCCATCGACGGGCAGCGACTGGAAGACGGTGAGGGCGACGTCGCCCGTTCCCGGAGGCATGTCGACCAGCAGGTAGTCGATGGGGCCCCACGAGGTCTCGCTCCAGAACTGCCTGATGGCACCTGCGATAACCGGACCGCGCCAGAGGACGGGGTCGGTTTCGTTTTGGAGCAGCAGGTTAGAGCTCATGACCTTGACGCCGTGCTCGGAGATTTCGGGCAGCATAAGATTGCCGAGAGCGTGGACGTGGCGTCCGCTCATGCCGAACATCTTGGGGATAGAGGGACCGGTGATGTCGGCATCGAGGACACCGACCTTGTGACCGTGACGGGCAAGCTCGGTGGCGATGGCGCCGGTGACGAATGACTTGCCAACGCCGCCCTTGCCGGAAAGCACGGCGATAACGCGCTTGACCTCGGACAGCGTGTTTTCTTCAAATTCCTGCGGCGCGGTTTGTCCGCCGGCGGCCTGTGCGTGCTCGCAACCCATGTTTGACTCCTTTGTATATGTTGGGGCCGGAGCCCCGCGATGTGACACGAGCGTCATTGTACCCTCGTTTGCGAGCGGGAGTCATGTGTGATGCGTTTGGCCGTGAGTGTGCGTTGCAATGTCATGCCACCCCAACGAGCGGGCGGGCTTACTGAACCTTGCTGGCGAACTCAAGATATTGAATGCGCTGCAGCTTGTCGATTGTGGAGACATAGGGGCTGTCTTCCGATTCCAAGTCATAGCGCAGCCCGTCGGCTCCGAGATAGCCGGCGACATTGATGGTCGGCACATCGGACCTTGTTGCAAGCAAGGCCTTTTGGTAATCGGTGAGCGGGGCGCCAATCTTATTTAGGGTTATGGCTGCAATCTCGTTCGCACCGACGGTGTCGTAGACGTTGAGCTCGGTATTGCCGGCGATTTCATAGTTCGCCCAGACAAAATAGGTCGACTGATAAATACGGAAAGCGTGGCTTGCCGTGTCTTCCTGTGGGTACAGCTCGTCGTTGAGAGCCGTTGCGGCGCTCGGCTGATGGTCGCCAAAGAAGACGAGAACGACCGGTCGACCGATATTGCGGAGCTCGTTGATAAAGTACTCAAGGTCTCGGTCGGATGCGTTGATGCAGGTGAGGTAGGTATTGAGCGCGCTATTGGTCCCCTCGCTGGCTCCCTCGACCCAATAATTCGTCAGCTCTTCGGCGGGGACGGTGCCATAGTCGTAGCCGCCATGGTTTTGCATCGTGACATCGAAGATAAACTGCGGGGCGTCGTCGGTCCTTAGCAGGTCGAGTATCTTGTCGTAGGTGGCGTAGTCGCATACGCCGGCATGGTAATAGGGCGCACCTTCGAAATCGGCGATCGAAAGAAAGTCTCCAAAGCCCAGCTGCTGATAGATTTTATCTCGATGGTAGTTAACGGGGTTTTGCGGATGCATGGCAGTGGCGGTGTATCCAAGCTCTTTAAGGTCCTTTGCCAAGCTGTTGACATCATTCATCTGATATAGCTGATAGGGAATCTTGCCCACTCCGACAAAGGCGGTTGACGCTCCGGTCAAAAACTCAAATTCGGAGTTCGCCGTTCCGCCGCCTGCGACCGAGGCGAGCATAGTGCCGCGCGCGAGCGTGTCGGGGAGCGAGTTATAAAACGCAGGGCCGGTATACCCGGCCGCCTGGAGCTGCTCAAAGCACGAAAGGTCGCTAAAGCTTTCGTTCATGACGGCGACGATTGTCGGCTTGATTTCATTGAATTGAGCAACGGCTGCGGCACGCTGCTCGCTCGAGCCATATGTGCTGTCATAGGCGGCGGCAAGCTCCCGCTCAATGTCCTGAGCCCCATCGGACGTATAACCCTCGGGCTTTTCGATGGGCAGTTCGTTGACCATTTCGGTGAACGAGGTGAGAAAGCCCTGAGACGCATACGTCGTAATAGGCTGCCAACGGTCAAATCCAAAGTCGAGCGCCTGTTCCAAGTCGATGCTGGAAAAGCCAGAGAGACCCACGGCAGTCACCAGCAGGAAGGCACAGAGATTGCCGGCAATGACGGGGAAGACGCGAGAGGGCGTGCGGAGTTTTCGCGGCCGGATGAGCGAAAGAAGTCCAAAGGAGATTTCGAGCAGCGCAAGCGATGTGACGATGCCGGCGGTAAAGGTGAACTCGTATCCTTCGCTTACCTCCGCCGCGGTGCCCAGGGCCAAAATATCGCTTGGCAGGATGGCTTCACCTTTAAATGTCACGACGAAGTGCTCGGCAATGCCAAGGATGCAGCAGACGATGGGCACAAGGGCCATGACCCCTCCGTGCCGTTGTCCTAGCAAATAAAGAGAAAGCAGGATCGTCGCGAGCAGTCCGACGGCAAAACCAAATGAATTGGTGGGAATGCGATAGAACGTGTCGTTGCAGGCGATTTCGAGCGAAACGAACGAGAGCACCGAAACCGCGGCGATGACGAGAACGTCGCGACAGGTGCAAGCAATCGTTCCCGTTACGAAATCGGATTGGTCGATGAATCTCGAAACCAAGGGCTCGACAAGAAGCATGACGGCAGCGGCGCCGAGCGCTGAATAGGAAAGGATCCATAGGGAGCTGTCTTCGTTTACAAGCAATTGATTCGTAATCCAGGCAGCTACCACACCGAGCGGAATGAGGAGTGTCGCGCACCAAAAGGCGCGGGCGATGGGCGGCTTTTCATTTAGCTTGATTGAAAAATATACGCGCACGACGACGGCGGCTACGATAAGGACGGCGATGAATATGGGCAGATTGGCCATGTCGCTCGAAGTGATTTCAAGGGGGATATCTTCGGTCATGGACGTTCCTCTGGTTCAGCAAAAATAAGTTCATTATTAGACTACTGTAACCTTTCCATGTCATTTCGAGAAACAAAGCGCTCGACACGCAAAGCTAAAGGTCTGCGATTCTTGTATTACGAACACCTGTGCGCGTTGAGTGCGCTAAACTCACTGACAGTGTGATTCGATGTATAGGAGGCAAGGAGCTTCCATGTCTGATACTTCTATCGTTATTCGCGGTGCGCGTGAGCACAACTTGCGCAATATCGATGTCTCTATTCCGCGTGACCGGCTCGTGGTCATTACCGGCCTTTCCGGTTCGGGCAAGAGTTCGCTGGCGTTCGATACCATCTATGCCGAGGGCCAGCGCCGCTATGTCGAGAGCCTTTCCAGCTATGCGCGCCAGTTTTTGGGCCAGATGGATAAGCCTGATCTGGATTCGATTGACGGCCTGTCGCCGGCCGTGTCGATCGATCAGAAGACGACGTCCAAGAATCCCCGGTCGACGGTTGGTACCGTAACTGAGATTTATGACTACCTGCGCCTGCTGTTCGCTCGCGTGGGCACGCCGCACTGTCCCGAGTGCGGGCGTGTCATCGAGCGTCAGACGACCGATCAGGTTGCCGATAAGGTGCTGGCGGCGGGGGAGGGCCGTCGCGCGTTTGTGCTGGCGCCGGTGGTTCGTGGACGCAAGGGCGAGTATGCCAAGCTGTTCGAGGATCTGCGTGCGGAGGGCTTTAGCCGCGTGCGCGTCGACGGCGAGGTGCGCTCTCTCGATGATCCCATTGATTTGGACAAAAAGCTCAAGCACGATATCGAGGTCGTGGTCGACCGTATCGTAATTCGAGAGAATTCCCTGGGCCGCATCGCAGAGTCCGTTGAGCAGGCGACTGCGCTGGCGCACGGCAACGTGAACGTGTATATGTTGCCCGACCGCGATGCTCCCGAGGGAACCGAGGGCGAGCTGCTTGAGTATTCGCTGGCACTGGCGTGCCCGGAGCACGGGCATTCCATCGACGATCTGCAGCCGCGCGATTTCTCGTTCAACGCGCCCTATGGCGCATGTCCCGAGTGCGATGGCCTGGGCTTTAAGAAGACGGTCGATGCCGAGGCGCTGATCGAAGACCCCTC
>CAKUHM010000102.1 GCA_934655835.1 uncultured Collinsella sp.
GGACCTGTAGCTCAGTTGGTTAGAGCGTCCGGCTGATAACCGGGAGGTCACAAGTTCGAATCTTGTCAGGTCCACCACTTTCTTTCGCAATAAACACCCCAGCGAGAGCCGAGTCGCCGCTGGGGTGTTTATTACTGTCTCCGTGGGGGTTTAGCTCAGCTGGGAGAGCGCGGGCTTTGCAAGCCTGAGGTCAGGGGTTCGATCCCCCTAACCTCCACCATGATGGACCTGTAGCTCAGTTGGTTAGAGCGTCCGGCTGATAACCGGGAGGTCACAAGTTCGAATCTTGTCAGGTCCACCATCAAAACTGTGAAGAGCCTCGGGGCAATTGCCTCGGGGCTTTTTCTTGTCTGCGATAAATCTCATTTTGGTTTTGTGTGCTGGGCGAAAGATTGGGTAGTATA
Organism: uncultured Collinsella sp.; assembly: GCA_934655835.1. The sequence goes on from CAKUHM010000102.1 coordinate 405, forward strand.
GCTATTCAATGCGGCGGGCTGCCGCGTGTTAACCGCTACGTACCGGAGGTGTTCCATGGTTCGTGTCGACATAGAGACCATCGTCATGGCCGCCGGTCCCGTGCCATCGCTCATCGTGCTTCGCGAGCGCTGCAGCAAGTCGGACTCATCCGCTCCGCTGCGCTCCCTTTCCATTCAGACTGGTTCGTTTGAGGCCGCTGCCATCAGCCGCGGTATCGACAGCGGCCGCGCCGAGCGCCCGATCACTCATGACCTGCTGCTCGATACTGTGGACGCCCTGGGCGCCAAGCTCGAGCGCATCGAGATCGTTCGTGCCGAGCCGCTGGTGTTTTATGCGACGATCGTCGTGCTAGCCGATGGTGACGAGCGCAAGATTGACGCCCGCCCCAGTGACGCTATCGCCCTTGCCGTGCGCAGCAACGCCCCCATGTTTGTGGAGGACGACATTATGAATCGCCTGGGCACCGTCTCTGCCATTGCCGAGGAAGTCGACGACGAGCAGGAGTTCGAGAAGTTCGACGAGTTCGTCCATACGCTCTCCCCCGATGATTTCTAAATGCGGGGCGGCCAGGTTGCGGGGCGTTCACTGATGGCCGGCGGCATGTCGGCCGAGGCGGCGGCCATCGCGCGTGAGGCGCAGATGCGCTCGGAGGCTTCTGAGGCGGCTCGCATTGCCTATGTGACGCAGGCCCGCACGCTTCGCGAGCGCCGCGGCTCGTTTATCAAGATGGTTGTCATCTCCGCCCTTGTCGCGGCAATCTGTTCGCGCCTTCGTGGTACAGTTGGTGCGCTTGGGTTTTCGATCTCTACGGGCCTGGTGATCTGGGGCGTGGTCGATGCGGTAATGCTGACCAGCCAGATCAAGGTGCTCGACAAGCGCGCGGCAGATATGATGCGCGCCCGCGACGCTGCCGCCAAGATCGCCGCCGAGGCACAAGAACTGTAACGACGCCAGACTCGATGGGAAGGTCTAAAGATGGCACAGGATATGCAGGACGCCGGTAACGTCTCCGCCGAGCTCGACGCCATGGTGTGCGATCTGATTGGCGCCTTCTTGGACGACCTGGCTGCGGGCGAGAACCCGGGCGTGGTTGTGGCGATTGAGGACGCAGATTCCAACCGCTATCTGGCGGCGCTCGACGAGGATGGCGAGGAGGCATGCCTCGAGGCTGCCACCAACTTTATCTCCGAGCACAAGATGGGCCTCAAGGACGAGGGGCTGGGCCGCATCGCCCGCTATGCCATCGGCTACACCGGTTGCGTCGAGATCGAGGGCGGATATCACGACGCCCTGCTCGTGAGTTTCTTCGAAACCACGCTCGAGAGCGGTTTTTCGGCATACGTGCTGTATGAGGGCATGGGTGCCGGCGATGGTTTTATGTGGAGCGACCCTGAACCTGCAGGTGAGGAAACCCCTCTCATCTAAAATCGCTAAAATAAACGAGTTTTCGGTAAAAGGCTCAATATTCCCGCTGAGCGTTGTAACGCTGGGCGGGCCGCATACGCGTGCCGTTTGTATATGGATAGAAGATAGGGGAACTACATGCGCGTAGACAATCTGAGGAACATCGCCATCATCGCCCACGTCGACCACGGCAAGACGACGATGGTCGACAAGCTCCTGCGTGCCACGGACGCCTTCCGTGCCAACCAGCAGGTCGAGGACCGCGTCCTGGACTCTAACGACCAGGAGCGCGAGCGCGGCATTACGATTCTCGCCAAGAACATCTCTATCGAGTACAAGGACGTCAAGATCAACGTCATCGACACCCCGGGCCACGCCGACTTTGGCGGCGAGGTCGAGCGCGTGCTGCGTATGGCCGACGGCGCCCTGCTGCTGGTCGACGCTTTTGAGGGCCCCATGCCCCAGACCCGCTTCGTGCTGCGTCACGCTATCGACACCGGCCTTAAGATCATGATCGTCATCAACAAGATCGATCGTCCGGGCGCCAACCCCGAGAAGGCCTACAACGACTGCCTGGACCTTATGGCCGACCTGGGTGCCACCGACGACCAGCTCGAGTTCGCCATGGAGCACGTGGTCTACGCCAGCGCCATGAATGGCTTTGCCCGTCTTGACCCCAACGACGGCAACATGGACATGTATCCGCTGCTTGATATGATCATCGACGACATGCCCGCGCCCGAGGTGGACGAGAACGCCCCGCTGGCCATGCAGTGCGTGACCATCGACCACTCCAACTTCGTTGGCCGCATCGGCATCGGTCGCGTGTACTCCGGCACCATCCATCAGGGCGATCAGATCCTGGTCGTCAAGAACGACGGCTCCAGCGCCACCGCTACCGTCAAGCAGCTCTTTACCTTCGACTACCTGGGCCGCACCGAATGCCAGGAAGTCGGCGCCGGCGACATCGCCGCCGTCGTGGGCATCGACCGCACCGATATCGGCGATGTCTACACCGATCCCGAGAACCCCGTCGAGCTCGAGCCCATCGAGATCGACCCGCCGACTCTGTCCATCGTCTTTGAGGCTTCGACCTCCCCGCTCGTCGGTCGCGACGGCGACATCGTGGGCGCCCGTCAGCTCAAGGAGCGCCTGTTCAACGAGGCCGAGAACAACGTGACCATGAAGATCGAGGAGCTCGAGGACAAGAGCGGCGTCGAGGTCTCGGGCCGCGGCATTCTGCACCTGTCCGTCCTGATGGAGTCCATGCGCCGCGAGGGCTTTGAGTTCCAGGTCGGCCGCCCCCGCGTTCTGTTTAAGAAGGACGAGAACGGCAACAAGCTGGAGCCCGTCGAGCAGGCCGTCGTCGAGTGCCCGGACGAGTACTCGGGCAAGGTCGTCGAGGTCTTCGGTACCTCTGGCGGCATCATGACCAGCATGGACACCTCCGGCATCGTGACCCACCTTGAGTTCAAGATCCCGACGCGCGGCATCATGGGTCTTAAGAACCGCATCATGAACGTCACCCACGGCGAGGGCGTGTTCTACCACACCTTCCTGGAGTACGGCCCCTACGCCGGCGAGATCGGCAACCGTCAGAACGGCGCCATGATCTCCATGACCACCGAGAAGGCCGTTGCCTACGCTCTGGGTACGCTGCAGGAGCGCGGCCAGCTGTTTGTTGAGCCGGGCACCGAGTGCTACGAGGGCATGATCGTGGGCGAGCGCAGCAAGGCCGGCGACATGGTCGTCAACATCGCTCGTACCAAGAACCTGGGTAACCAGCGTTCCTCGACCTCCGATATCTCCGTGCAGCTGGTGCCGCCCCGCACTTTCTCGCTGGAGGAGGCGCTGGAGTACATCGCCGACGACGAGCTGGTCGAGATCACTCCCAAGAACATTCGCCTTCGCAAGCGTCTGCTCAACGCCACTGACCGCAAGAAGGCTGCCGTCCGCGCCGGCCAGGTCAACAAATAAGCGTTGGGGTTTATAGCCGCCAATAAGAAAGGGCGTCGACCGCGATGGTCGGCGCCCTTTTTTGGTGCAAGGGGGACGGGTTAGTTTGCACCACGGCGGAGACGATGCCCCCGTCTGGGCCATTCCGGGTAAAGTAAGGTTGTTTAAACATATACGTAAATCAATAAAATATGACCGCTTTGATACAAAACTGTTAACAGGTAAATATCCACTGGTATTAAATTAAAAGACCTCTTGACCTGCGGTTTACATGATTGGTATCTATGTTGTATTTTATGCACGTGGCATAGACGGACCGTCTTAGAAGTTGCTCCCCAATGGGTTCTTGCAATGCGCTAGGTAGGTTCTCGTTGATGTTGGGGTTTGTGTTCGATCCGACGATTCGCCGTATTCCACACTGTGTTGTAGGAATTAGGGGACAACTATGAACGCATACCGCTCACGGTCGCTGGGTATGGCGGCCCTGATCTTCATTTTGATTAGCCTCACCGCCGCAGTTTTTCACGGCGCAGCCCCCGTGTGCGCCGAGGATGCGACGACGCCGGATCCGATTGGGATTGATGAGAAGACGGCGGACGTTACGGTCAAACTCTATGCCGACGAGAACCACACCCAAGAGCTCAGCGGACCTGTGACGTCAGCTTCGCGCTTCTATGGGGCTTTTTCGGCGAAATTCCTGAACGGCAAGGAGCCTTCGGCTGGGAATAATGTTGCCGAATATAAGTTCCCTGACACGATTGTTGTTGATGATAACAACGGCGGCGAACTTCTGGCTGGAACGGGAACCAATCAGGTCAAGGCCGGCATATGGAAGATCGAGGGCAATAAGGTCATCTTTACATTTGACGAGAGCTGGCTTGCGAATAACCCTGCGGATATCTTTGTCGGGGCAAATTTCTCGTTTGAGCTTGCAGACAAGAACAGCGGTTCAGGCGGCAGCATGTCTATCGTGTTTCCCGGTGACGTAACGATCAAGATCGATACCAAGGACGGCAACGTCACGGGAACGAAGTCGGGAACCTTCTCCCAGGGTTCCGACGGCGTGGCCAAGGTCACCTGGACCGTTAAGCTCACCGTCGAGTCGTATGCCACGAACGTCAAGTTCACTGATACGCTGGGTGATAACTTCAGTTTTATAGAAGGCAGCTTCATGCTCGATAGCAAGAAGCTCGATCCGCAGCCGTCGATTGTCGGGCAGGCTGCGACCCTCGAGAGTCTGGGTGACCTTTCCCAGGGGGAGCATACGATCACCTATGAAACGGTTCTGAAAAGCGATGTCTCCGCGGAGAATGGCGAGTACATCAACGACCAAGAAGGCTCCAAAAACATAGCAGCCTGGAAGTGGGGTGGTATCGATGATCGTCAAGGCGGTACGGTTATGGCTGCTCCTGGTCAATTCCGCTACGACATGATCAATAAATCCAATGGCTCGGGCAACCCTTCCGACATCACGTGGACGGTCATGCTCAACCAAGGCGAGCTCAAGGCCGACATGAGCGGCTACGTGTTTACCGACACGCTTGACGACAAGCAGGCGTATACAGGCAACTACACGGTTTACAAGGGCAGCTCGGGATCGGAAGAGCTTACGACGGGCGAGCTCGATCCGTCGAAGAATTTCTTTACCTACACGTTTCCGAGCAGCCTCGACGACAAGTACGCCACCTACCGCATCGTCTACCACACCAAGATGAACGACGCGAGCTCGTATGACACCGTGAGCA
>CAKUHM010000103.1 GCA_934655835.1 uncultured Collinsella sp.
TTGAGCAGCTTGACTCATGGCTTGCATGCCATGGGTTTATAAACACTGCGAATAAGGAGGATGCCGATGCCTAAGACACGTTTCTTTGCGTGGTATCGCCTTATACCGCTGACTGCCGTTTTTGCCTTCGGCCTTATCTCATTCGTCTACTCGTATGCCCCCGCCGCCTTCTTTAAGCCGTTGTATCCGATTGATTACGAGGCGTACGTAAAGCAATCGAGCATTTCGCACAATCTGGATCCGTATCTGGTGTGCGCTGTCATCAAGTCGGAATCGAATTGGGATCCCGAGGCCGAGTCGAATCAGGGTGCTCAGGGATTGATGCAGCTGATGCCCGAGACAGCCCGGGATATGATCGCCAAGGGCCTTGTCGATGGTGACGAGTATTCGGCCGACAACCTTAACGATCCGGCTACGAATATCGAGTTTGGCTGTGCGTATCTCTCGTACCTTTTAACCTATTTCAACGGGTCGACGGATAGTGCCATTGCCGCCTATAACGCCGGCATGGGCAATGTCGACGGGTGGGCGCAACAGAGCACGTCGTTGCATAATGCGATCACCTTCCCCGAGACGCAGGCGTATCTGATTCGCGTCAATAACGCCTGGGTTCGCTACAAGACCCTCTATCCCGATCAGTTCGTATAGGACTATGCCTGCCGCCTGCGTATACTGCAGATATATGAGTTAGGAGTATCCATGGCGGAATTTGAAGTAGAGCGTGTTGGCGGAGAACTCAAGCGCTTTGGCGTTGAGGGCTCTGAGGTGCCATTTAAGGTCGTATCTCCTTATGAGCCTGCAGGTTCTCAACCTAAGGCCATTGAGTCGCTTGTACAGGGCGTGAGGGATGGAGACCGCTATCAGGTTTTGCTGGGTGTGACTGGTTCGGGCAAGACCTTCACGATGGCCAAGACCATTGAGGCTCTGGGGAAGCCGACGCTGGTCATGGCTCCCAATAAAACACTTGCCGCTCAGCTTGCGAGCGAGCTTAAGGAGTTCTTTCCCAACAACGCCGTGGTCTACTTTGTGTCGTACTACGACTACTATCAGCCCGAGGCGTATGTGCCGCAAAGCGATACATATATCGAGAAGGACTCCTCGATTAACGAAGAGGTCGAGATGTTGCGCCATCAGGCGACGGCATCGCTGCTTTCTCGACGTGACGTGATCGTCGTCGCGTCGGTCTCGTGTATCTATGGCATTGGCTCTCCCGAGGACTACGCTGGTTTGGCACCGAACGTCGACAAGAAGGTGCCGCTCGAGCGCGATGACTTTATCCATGCGCTTATCGATATCCAGTACGATCGCAATGACTATGATCTGGCGCGCGGGACTTTCCGCGTGCGCGGCGATGTCGTAGACGTGTACCCGCCCTATGCCGAGCATCCGTTGCGATTTGAGTTCTTTGGCGACGAGGTCGAGCTGATTGCCGAGATCGACGAGGTCACCGGCGAGATGCTGCGTGAGTACGAGGCCATTCCCGTGTGGCCGGCGTCGCACTACGTGACTGAGAAGCCTAAGGTCAAGGCGGCCCTGAAATCAATCAGCGAAGAGTGCGAGAAGCGCGTGGCCGAGCTCAAGGCAACCGATAAACTGCTCGAGGCCCAGCGCCTACAGCAGCGCACCGATTACGATCTCGAGATGCTTGAGACCATGGGCTTTTGCAACGGCATCGAGAACTACTCTCGTCACCTGGACGGGCGCAAGCCAGGAGAACCGCCGTTTACCCTGATCGATTACTTTCCCAAGGACATGCTCTGCATCATCGACGAGAGCCATGTGACGGTGCCGCAAATCCGCGGTATGCACGAAGGCGACCGTTCGCGTAAGGTGACGCTGGTTGAGCATGGTTTTCGTTTGCCCTCGGCGCTCGATAACCGCCCGCTTCGTTTCGATGAGTTTGAGGCGAGGATTCCCCAGTTCATCTACGTTTCCGCCACGCCGGGCGACTACGAGCTGCGCGTTAGCCAAAACGACGTTGAGCAGATTATTCGTCCGACTGGCCTGCTCGACCCCAAGGTTGACGTGCGCCCAGTTCGCGGCCAGATTGACGATCTTGAGGATGAGATTCGCGAGCGCGTTGCCCGCAAGGAGCGCGTGCTGGTGACCACGCTCACCAAGCGCATGGCCGAGGACCTGACCGACCATCTGCTTGATGCCGGCATTAAGGTCAATTACATGCACTCCGATACAGCGACGATGGACCGTGTCGAGATCCTGCGAACGCTGCGCGAGGGAAAGATCGATGTTCTCGTTGGCATCAACCTGCTTCGCGAGGGCCTAGACCTTCCCGAGGTCTCACTGGTGGCAATTCTCGATGCCGATAAGGAAGGCTTCTTGCGCAACCGCCGTTCGCTGATTCAGACGATTGGCCGCGCGGCCCGTAACGCCGATGGCGAAGTCATCATGTATGCGGACGTTGTGACCGATTCGATGAAAGAGGCCATCGAGGAGACGCAGCGCCGTCGCGAGATTCAGATGGCATATAACGAAGAGCATGGCATTGTGCCCAAGACGGTGCGCAAGGCCATCAACGACATCTCAAGTTTTATTGCCGAGGCCGAAAAAACCGTGGGTTCCAAGGGGCGCTCGAAGGGCGACTCTCTTGGCCATGGCGCATTCTATACGCCCGATGAGTCGGACGAGGGTGGCGTGCCGGAAACGGTGGCGCCCGAGCAGACACTTGCGGAGCAGTTGGAAGAACTGCCGCATGACGAGCTTGTGCGGATCGTCGAAACCATGGAAGAGGATATGCGTAACGCTTCTGCCGCCATGGACTTTGAGGAGGCGGCGCGCCTGCGCGATGCCGTCGTTCAGATTCGGGCGATGCTCGAGGGTGCGTCTGAGGACGAGACGATTGAGCGCTTACGTTCGCAGGCCCGCAAGGGTTCCACGTTCGCATCGGGCAGAAAACGCCAGGGTGCACGGTTTAAGAAATAGCGAACATGCCCCGAGTTCCCTGCGGAGCTCGGGGCATGCGTCTTTTGCGCGCTGGAATTCGTGCGTTAGAGGTCTGCGATCAGGGCTTCGGCACAACGAATGCCGTCGGTGGCGGCGCTCATGATGCCGCCGGCATATCCAGCTCCCTCACCGCAAGGGTAAAGACCCGGGGTCGACGCGGCGTGGCACGCTGGGTCGCGGGTGACGGTGACAGGCGAGCTCGAACGCGTCTCCACGCCGGTGAGGACGGCGTCGGGGCGGTCGTAGCCGCGCAGCTTCTTGCCAAGCAGGGGGATTCCCAAACGAAGCGATTCAACGATATGCTGCGGGAGGGCTTCGTCGATTGCCGTCCAGGTCACGCCAAGTGGATAGGTGGGCTTCACTTTTCCAGGTGCCGTGCTGGCACGTCCCGCAAGGAAATCTCCGACGAGCTGTGCCGGTGCGTTCCAGTTGGAGCCGCCCAGGCGATAGGCGGTCTGCTCGCAGGCGCGCTGGAGTTCAATGCCCGCAAGCGGGTCATCGCTGGGAAGGTCGTCGGGCGTGACGTTAACGAGTAGGGCGGCATTGGCGTTGCGCCCGTCGCGGGCATTGAGGCTGGCTCCGTTGACGCACAGATAGCCCTGCTCGGAGGAGGCGGCAACAACCTGCCCGCCGGGGCACATGCAAAACGAGAACACGCTGCGATCGTTGGGGAGATGGGCCACGAGTTTGTAAGGAGCTGCTCCAAGCGCCGGATGCCCCGCCGAAGGGCCATATTGGGCACGGTCGATGTCGCGCTGCGGATGCTCGATGCGTACGCCCATGGCAAAGGTCTTTTGCGCGAGGGCCACGTTATGGGTCTTGAGAAGTTCGAATACGTCGCGAGCGGAATGTCCGCAGGCGAGAATGAGGTGCTTTGTGACGATTGTCTCGCTCGCGGTGTCTCGAGGCGATTGAACATCGATGCCGGTGATTGCGCCGGACGCATCGGTGCGAATGTCGATGAGTTTTGTGCGATAACGAACGGTTCCGCCGAGCTGTTCAATGCGCTGGGAAATGTTGGTGACGACGGAGGGAAGGATGTCGGAGCCAATGTGCGGCTTGGCGTCCCACAGGATATCGCGAGGCGCGCCCGCTTCGACGAAGGTCTCGAGAATCAGGCGATGGGCGGGATTCTTGGTTCCCGTATTGAGCTTTCCGTCCGAGAAGGTCCCCGCGCCGCCCAAGCCAAACTGGATATTGCTCTCGGGGTCGAGAATACGCTCCTTAAGAAAGAGGTCAATCGCCTGCGAGCGGCGAAGTGCCGGGTCACCACGCTCGACAAGCAAGGGCTTAAGGCCCGCTTCGGCAAGGGTGAGGGCGGCAAAGAGGCCGGCACAACCGGCGCCGACAACGACGGGACGCTCTTTGGACGCATTGGAGACAGGGGAGGGGAATGAGGGCGCCTCGCCGTCTACCATGCGGATACGCGAGCGGTCACGTTCGGCGACGCTGTCGAGCGCTTCCTGCTCGAGGCGGGGGCTTGTCAACTCGACTCGAAAACTCAAAATAAAATGGACGTCTCGCTTTTTACGGGCGTCGATAGACTTGCGATGGAGCTCGATGGCTTTAATCTGGGAATCCTTGCATCGCAGGGCTCGCTTGGCGGCGCGTCTGCCAACGGCAAGGCAGGCATCCTCATCGCCAGCCTCATCGAGGGATGCGTGGACTTGGGTGATTTCGATCATCGAGGTCTCCTTAGATGCAAGAAAGAGGCCGCCCGGTGTCCCAGACGGCCCGAATGCGTTTTGATTATAGACTGCGCGGCTATAGACTGCTTGCAGAGCGAATGCCCGAGGTCCAGGCCCATGCAAGGTTAAAGCCGCCACAATCGGCATCGATATCGAGCGCCTCGCCACAGATGTAAAGTGGGGCGCCTGCAGCGTTGCTCACGCAGAGGCTGGGAGCTGAGACGCTCTCGATGGGCACGCCGCCGCGCGTGACCTGGGCCGAACGCTCCTCCGCCGTTCCCTCGACGAGCAACTTAAAGTGCTTGAGGATCGAGACCAGATGGATGACATCGTGCGACCCAGGATGGCACTGTTCGAATGCGGTGCAGACGACGTGAGAGAGCTGCGGGGCAAGCATGCCGTCGAGCCAGCGGGGATCGTGGGGCGAAAAGCCGCCGAGCAGCTCAACTCGTTGGTTGAACATATCGAGTAACTCGCCTGTGGAGAGGTCGGGGAAAAAATCGAGCAGAATCGTGTCGCCGCGCTGGACGCGGCGGGAGAGGTTGAAGGCGGCAACGCCCGAGATGCCAAAGGTTCGGAAGAGCACTTCGCCGTCTTCGCGCCAGAGTTCCTCATGATTGCGGGCGAGCGTCAGACGGGCGCGGACGCGCAGACCATCCAAGGTCTTGAGGGCCGTCTGGTCGCCAACGACTGATGCCGACACGGGGCAGAGGACGGGGCGCTGCCCCGTGAGGGGAAGATTGAACAGCCGCGCGATGTCGAGAGGGCTGCCGCCCGTGGCGATAATCACAGCCTTTGCTTGCAGCGTCTCGTTCTTGCGAGGTGCGTCGGCAAGCGCCTTCCGAAG
>CAKUHM010000104.1 GCA_934655835.1 uncultured Collinsella sp.
GAGCTGTCCTGCGTTTCGCCCGACTGTGCCTGCTGATCCTGCGACTGCGCGTTGCCATTTGCATCGCTTTCGGTCGTGCGCGATGACAGAATCGGGTCGGGGCGTGCGCCCAAACCCTCGCCGGCAGTGGTGATGAGGATGGCGCCGGCGCAGGCGATGACCGCAACGATCGCAATAGCGACCGAGAAGACGATGACCTTCTTTTGCGTTTGGCTGCGCTCTGCCGCGGCCTTGGCGCGCAAGCTGTTGGGGGCAACGCGGGCCGTGGTCGCGCGTCCCGCAACCTGACGCATCTCCTGTGTGGTCGCGGCGCCGCCTAGGTGCTCGTTGGCATTGGACTCGACGGGTTCATAGGCGCCGGCGGGGTAGTCGACGGCGGCGTGCGTTCCTTTGATAGCCTCGGCGCTGGCGGAGATAAAGTGGCGATAGATCTGCGAGGACACGACGGTGATGACCGAGCTCACGGCGGCACCGATCACCGAGCCGGCGATGCCAATCTTGGAGGCAAGTGCAACGCTTGTGGCCGCAGCTGCAGCACCGGCGATGATCTGAGGAATGGAGATGTCGTCAAACAGGCCTTTTTTGGGCGCGATGGCCATGGTCTGGCCGATGGAATGGTTCTCGTGAACGCCGTTGTTGAGTGCGGCGGGAGTCATGACGCGCGTGCGCGGCGCATCGGTGTACTTGGTCGTCATACGGGGTCCTCCCGGTGTAAATCTGCTTCGTTTCATGCAGCCATCAGGGTACCCATTCAATGTGAAACGCATATGTCGTTTGTCAGATACCATCAAGTTATCAATAGCTCACCAAATCGGTGGGATGCGGTCGAGCGTGGCGATTGAACTACAATGGGACTTGCTGATTATGTTTAGAACGGCGGCTACGCACGGGAGCGTTTTTATGGATCTTCACCTTTTTCAGTCTGATGGCTTTTTGCGTGTTGCGGCGGCCTCGCCGCGAATTCGCGTGGCCGATGTCGAGGGCAATGCCGAGGTGGCACTGACGGCTGTTCGCGAGGCTTCCGAGCGCGGCGTTCGTGCACTCGTGCTGCCCGAGCTTAACCTGACCGGCTATACCGCGGCGGATCTGTTCCATAACCGCACGCTACTGCATGCTTGCGAGGCGGCGCTTGTGCGCATCCTCGATGAGACTCGCGAGCTGCCGATCGTCTTTACGGTCGGTCTTCCCGTTGCGGTGGCCGAGAACATCTACAACTGCGCCGCCGTGTGCTGCGCGGGCGAGCTTTTGGGCCTGACGGCCAAGAAGTATCTGCCCAATTATGGCGAGTTCTACGAGCGCCGCTGGTTTGCTCCGGCACCTGCAGATCCCATGTGGATTGAATTTGCCGGCCAGGGTCTGGTCCCGTTGAGTTCGGGGCTTATCTACCGTTGCTGTGATGAGGGTGCCGAGGACCTGGTGCTGGGCGTTGAGATCTGCGAGGACCTGTGGGTGCCGGCGCCCCCTTCGACCGAGATGGCGCTTGCCGGTGCGACGGTGATTCTCAACCCGTCGGCCTCGGACGAGATTATCGGCAAGGCGGATTACCGCCGCAGCCTTATCTCCAATCAGAGCGCGCGCCTGTACTGCGCCTATGCCTACGCGGACGCGAGCGAGGGCGAGTCCACGACCGACATGGTCTTTGCGGGTGAGAACCTCGTCTACGAAAACGGCTCGAAGCTCGCCGCCACCAAACTGCTTACCTGCGATATGGCCATCGCCGATGTCGATCTTGACCGTCTGGTTGCCGAGCGCCGCCGCTCGACGACGTGGACGCGCGCGGACGATGCGCCGGAGGCCACGGCCGTTGAATTTTCGTTTGGGGGCGTGCTCTCCGAGGCTCCCGTCCTGCGCAACGCCTGCGACATCGACCGTGTCTTCCCCCGCGCACCCTTTGTGCCAGCTGACCATGGCGACCTGGCCGAGCGTTGCGAGACTATCCTCGACCTGCAGACCGCCGGCCTCAAGACCCGCCTTGCCCATACGGGTACCAAGGCTGCAGTCATCGGCCTTTCGGGTGGCTTGGACTCCACGCTGGCACTGCTTGTGACCGTGCGCGCCTTCGATGCGCTGGGGCTGCCGCGCACGGGTATCACGGCGGTCTCCATGCCAGGTTTTGGCACGACGCATCGCACCAAGTCCAATGCCGAATCGCTCGCTCGCGACCTGGGCGTGAGCTTCCGTGAGGTCTCGATTCACGCGGCTGTGGAGCAACACTTCAAGGACATCGAGCACGACCCGACGGTCCAAGACGTGACCTACGAGAACAGCCAGGCGCGCGAGCGCACGCAGATTCTGATGGATCTGGCCAACCAAGCCGGCGGCTTTGTCATCGGCACGGGCGACCTCAGCGAGCTGGCGCTCGGCTGGGCCACCTACAACGGTGACCATATGAGCATGTATGCCGTCAACGCGAGCGTGCCCAAGACGCTTGTGCGCCATCTGGTGCGCTATGCTGCCGATGTCTTTGGCGGTCGCATCGCCGCCACACTGCTCGACATCCTCGACACGCCGGTGTCGCCCGAGCTCTTGCCCCCGACGGGTGATGGCGAGATCGCTCAGAAAACCGAGGATCTGGTGGGTCCGTACGAGCTGCACGACTATTTCCTCTATTACCTGCTGCGCTTTGGCTTTGAGCCGGGCAAGATCTACCGCATGGCGCTCAAGAGCTTTGAGGGCGTCTACGACGAGGCCACCATCCACACGTGGCTGCGCACGTTCTATCGTCGCTTCTTCGCTCAGCAGTTTAAGCGCAGCTGCCTGCCCGACGGTCCCAAGGTGGGCTCGGTCACGCTCAGCCCGCGCGGCGATTGGCGCATGCCGAGCGACGCCAGCTCGCGTCTGTGGCTCGCGCAGATCGACGCGCTGCGCCCAGTCGACTAACACTGCGCCCCGATTGGCTCAGGTTGGCTAAATTGAACCAAAACAGGGGATTCTAGCGTTACACTTTTGCAATCTGATGGCCCGTATCGCGCGGCGCTCTGGTCGGAGCGCCGCGTTTTTTGTATCGAAAGGTGGCACCATGCAGGCATCGCAGCGTCTCGACCGCTTTGGCGCGGAGGTTTTCGCCTCGCTCAACAACAAGCTTCTTGCGCTTAAGGCCCAGGGCAAGACCATTTACAACATGAGCGTGGGCACGCCCGACTTTAAGCCGTACGACCACGTGGTCGAGGCGCTGACCCAGGCCGCCCAGGACCCCGAGATGTGGAAGTACGCCCTGCGCGACCTGCCCGAGCTCAAGCAGGCCGTGTGCGATTACTACGAGCGCCGCTTTGGCGTTTCGGGCATTACGCCGTCCATGGTGCAGTCGTGCAACGGCACGCAGGAGGGCGTGGGCCACTTGGGTCTGGCGCTGCTCGACCCGGGTGATACGATTCTGGTGCCCGATCCGTGCTACCCGGTCTTTGAGGCGGGTGCCAAGATTGCCGATGCCAAGCTCGAGTACTACCCGCTGGTCGCCGAGCACAACTACCTGCCCTACGTGGCGGGCATCGATCCTGAGGTCGCCGACCGCGCCAAGTACATGATCGTGTCGCTGCCCGCCAACCCGGTTGGCTCGGTGGGCACGCCCGAGGTTTACGAGGAGATCATCGCCTTCGCCCGCGAGCACGACCTGTTGATCGTCCACGACAACGCCTACTCGGACATCGTGTTCGACGGCGAGCCGGGCGGCAGTTTCTTGCAGTATCCTGGAGCGCTCGAGGTGGGCGTGGAGTTCTTCTCGCTCTCCAAGTCGTTTAACGTTACCGGCGCCCGCATCGGCTTCTTGGTCGGTCGCGAGGATGTGGTCTCGGCCTTTGCCAAGCTGCGCAGCCAGATTGACTTTGGCATGTTCTTCCCGATTCAGAAGGCGGCTATTGCCTGCCTGAACGGTCCGCGCGATGAGGTCGAGGCGCAGCGCCTGAAGTATCAGGAGCGCCGCGATGCCCTGTGCGACGGTCTTGAGGGCTTGGGCTGGGAGCGCCCCAACGCGCATGGCTCCATGTTCGTGTGGGCCAAGCTTCCCGGTGGCCGCACCGACTCGATGGCGTTTTGCGAGGAGCTCATGGAGAAGGCCGGTGTCGTCGTGACGCCGGGTGCGAGCTTTGGTCCTTCGGGCGAGGGGCACGTGCGCATGGCGCTGGTGTTGCCGCCCGACCAGATTGCGCTGGCAGTCGAGGCTATTCGTGAAGCGGGCCTGTATTAGGAATTCGTTTTTGTGAGTCAATAGCTCGAAACCGATTTCGTGCAGTTATTATACGAATTCTGCAAACATTTTCGGCAAACGGTCGATTTTTGGCTGCGAATAGGAGCATAATCAAAGTCCCGATTGGATGTATTGGGATTACGGCAAGCCGCTCGGGTCGCCCTGGGCGGTTTGTTTGTGGAGAGAGATGGGAGTTTGTAATGGTTAACGAGAAGAAGGTCGCTATTGTCGGCTGCGGTTTCGTCGGTTCGTCTTCGGCGTTCGCACTGATGCAGAGTGGTCTGTTCTCCGAGATGGTCCTCATCGATGTGGACAAGAACCGCGCCGAGGGCGAGGCCCTGGACATCGCGCACGGCATGACGTTTGCCGAGCCGATGAAGATCTACGCCGGCGATTACTCTGATGTCGCCGACGCCGCTATGATCGTCGTCACCGCTGGCGCTGCCCAGAAGCCCGGCGAGACCCGCCTAGACCTGGTCAACAAGAACGTCAACATCTTTAAGTCCATCATCCCCGAGATTAAGAAGTCCGGCTTTGACGGCATCCTGCTGATCGTCTCCAACCCGGTTGACGTTCTGACCTATGCCGCCATCAAGATGTCCGGCCTGCCCGAGGGCCACGTCATCGGTTCCGGCACCGTGCTCGACACTGGCCGTCTGCAGCAGATGCTCGGCGCACACGTCGAGGTCGACCCGCGCGACGTCCAGGCTTACGTCATGGGTGAGCACGGCGACTCCGAGTTCGTCGCCTGGTCCAGCGCTCAGGTTGCCGGCGTGCCGCTGAGCACCTTCTGCGAGCTTCACGGCCATCTGGAGCACGAGGCTGCCGAGAAGCGTATCGCCGAGGACGTCAAGAACTCCGCCTACACCATCATCGAGAAGAAGCACGCCACCTACTATGGCGTCGCCATGGCCGTTAAGCGTATCTGCACCGCTGTCATGCGTGACGAGCAGACCGTGCTGCCCGTATCCTCGCTCATGGTGGGCGAGTATGGCCTGTCCGATCTGGCCATCTCCATGCCGACCGTCGTCGGTCGCGACGGCGTTGTCTGCCGCGTCCCCGTGCCGCTGAACGAGTCCGAGCAGAGCGAGCTTACCGCTTCTGCAAAGGCCCTCAAGGACATCATCGACAGCGTCGATTTCTCCTGCTAAATCAAGCTCTTTTGGGCAACAGGCTACAATGAAAGGCGTCCGGGCCCCACGGCCCGGGCGCCTTTTTTGGTGCATTGGGGTCAGGTTTGTCTACACCATGTTGGTGCAAAGTAACCTGACCCCAATGCACCAATCTTCGATGCGTGCGGGGCAGGCTC
>CAKUHM010000105.1 GCA_934655835.1 uncultured Collinsella sp.
CCCGAGCCCCTGCGCCCCTTTGCCATCGTGCTTTCGGCCGTGGCGGCCATCATCGCCTCGCAGGCGCTCATCACCGGCTCGTTCTCGCTGGTATCCGAGGCCACCCGCCTCAACCTCATGCCGCACCTGCGCATCCACTACCCCAGCGACACCAAGGGCCAGCTCTATATTCCGCTCGTCAACAACATCATGTGGATCGGCTGCATCTTTATCGTGTTGCTGTTCCAAAACTCCGAGCGCATGGAGAGCGCCTACGGCCTCGCCATTACCGTGACCATGCTCATGACCACGACGCTTTTGACGAGCTACATCGCCGGCATCATGAAGCACAAGCTGGGCGCCTGCGTCTTCGCCCTGCTCTTTGGCGCTATTGAGCTGTGCTTCTTCGCCTCGTGCCTCACCATGTTCTTTGACGGCGGCTACGTCATGATCTTCCTGGCCTCGCTGCTGTTTGGCCTTATGTATGTGTGGCGTCGCGGTACCGCTATCGAGCGCACGCAGACGATCCTGCTGCCCGTCTCCAAATACATCGACCAGCTCAACCGTCTGCGCAACGACGAAACCTATCCCGTGCTCGCCGACAACCTGGTGTTCCTCACCAACAGCCCCGACCCGCTCACGCTCGACCGCGATGTGCTCTATTCCATCTTGGACAAGCACCCCAAGCGCGCCAAGGCATATTGGTTCATCAACGTGCACGTTACCGACGAGCCCTATACGCACGAGTATTCCGTCGAAACCTTTGGCACGGACTTCTTGTTCCGCGTACGCTTGGATCTGGGCTTTAAGGTCAACCAGCGCGTCAACGCCTACCTGCGCCAGATCGTCGGCGACCTGATGGCTTCGGGCGAGCTGCCGCCGCAGCACCACACCTACTCCATCTACGAGACACGCGGAAACGTGGGCGACTTCCGTTTTTGCATGCTGCGCAAGATGCTTGCCCCCGAGACGGACATCAACCGCAACGACCACCGCGTGATGGCCATCAAGTACGCCGTCCGCCGCGCCTGCGGAAGCCCGGCACGTTGGTATGGTCTCGAGAACTCGGCCATCATCATCGAGTACGTGCCGCTGTTTGCCCGTATGCGTCCGGCAGTCAAGCTTGTACGCACCCAGGTACCACTCGAAGTTCAGATCGAGGAAGCCGAGGAAATGGAAGTCGATATCTTCTCGGACGACCTGGTCAACGGCAACGAAGCCGGTAGGAATATGAACGTCGATCCCACTGAGCTGCTCGAGAGCGTCGCCGATACGCCCGAGCAGCAACAGCTCGACGGCCTCGAGAGTGAACAACTCAACGACGCCAACTTCTAGCGACGCCGCGAATCGACGACAGCGGCCCTGCACCTCGCGAGAGATGCGGCCGTTTTGTACTGCAGTAAAGCTAACGGCTACGACCGACGCGGCTCGGGAACCACGAGCCTATCGGGGCTCGCGCCCTCGGCATCCATTAGGCTCACGTAGCGAATCGACGGGTCCTCGTACGTTGAGTAATAGTAATTGCCGGTACGTGCGCTAAAGCAGCCGGTGTAGATGGTCTTCTCGAACTCGCCGTCACCCATCTTGGACGCACCCTCGATCATGACCACTCCCTCGAGTGAACGGAACATGCGGACGACGTTTTCGGTCTCGCTCTCCTTTTGCGGATAATTAGCGTTGAGATACGCCGCCTTTACAAAGCGGCTCGGCGAATAGCAGTCGCCGGGAATGCCGCGCATGCCGGCACCCGCGCCATAGGGCGTAAGCTCGGCGCCGCGCCACGTTGCTGTCTGCGGAAAATCATTCGTGGCGGTGATATAGGTGCGCAGGTTTTCCATGTGCCACGGGAAGGTCGGCTGGTTGGCAAGGGTATCGACCGGGTCATCGTATACATGCAGACCATCGGCCATCATCTCAACCACAATGCTGCGCTGGCCGTCACCGATAATCCAGTGGAGCAGCGATACGCCCAGGCCCTCGCCGGCCGACTTGGCCACGATTGCCACGTCGCGCAGCGACGCCTCGGCCTCGTCGACCGTCGAAAACGTCGACGCCACCCACAGGGGAAACTCGTAGGCGGCAATGTTGGTCTTGCCCTCGACGGGACCCTCGGCATACTCGGCATAACCGGGAAAGTTGAGGCCCGCCACGGCGAGGCCCGCATCGTTGCCACAGTCGAAGAACATAGGGTAGTTCTTGTAATCGATGCACATACCGATCACCGCGTGTGCCGCTGTCGCGTCGTCGATAAACGAATACGGAATGTGAAATCCGCGCGGCATCACGCGAACCTGTTGGCCGTAGTCAAAGCTCCAGTCGAGGTTGCGGCCCAGATACATGTGGCCAGAATTATCGGTAAATCGAATGCTCGTGCACATAGCGCCTCCCAGCTTTACGTTCTTGCTAAGGTTATTGTCACCAAACAAAAAGGCGCTAAACACAAAAGCCCGGACATGACAACAATGTCACGCCCGGGACAAAGACCGCAAATTCGGTCCCCAATTAAACCACCCTAGACAAGTTTACCTTGACAGTGATCGATCATATGCTGGATCATTTGTGCCTCAAAGCCCGCGTAGTCGCGGCGGCACTCCTTCATCTTGCCGTCGACGATCACGTCAAAGGCAACCTTGCACTTGATGTAGCGCGTGGACTTGGTGATCTCCTCGTGCGTCAGGCAGCTCTCCTCCATCTTGCTGGCGCCCAGGCCAAACACCAGACGGGGGTTGTAGAGCACGTGGGGCTCGCCGGCATCGTCCAGGTAGACGCAGACCTTCTTGGTAACGCCAATCTGGTTAGCGGCAAGGCAGCCGGCATCGTCGAGCGACTTGATGGTATCGATCAGGTCCTGTGCGACCGACTCGTCCTCGACAGTCGCAACCTCGCAACGCTGGGACAGGATAGCCTCGTCGTGGCAAAGCTCTTTAATCATACGTTCCTCCATAGGGGTCGTTGTAACCGCTTAAGTATACGGTACCCACACATTTTCATGCGAAAAATACCGTCCGTCTGCTACAAAGCGCCGAACATCAACATGCGAGGAACAACAGCGTCGTAAAGGGGCTATAGTAGGTGAGTTCGTGTCAATCGGCCTAAACTCGGGGCCGAACAAGGAAAGGGTATGCATGGACGAACTATTTCACGTCAGCGAGCGCAAGTCCACAATCGGGACCGAACTCCGCGCTGGACTGACAACGTTCCTGGCGATGGCCTACATCATCGCCGTCAACCCCGCGGTGCTCTCGGGCGCCGGCATCGATGCGGGAGCGCTCGCTTGCGCCACCTGCCTGGGCGCTGGCATCATGACCATCTGCATGGGCATCTTCGCCAACCGCCCGCTCGCCTGCGCGTCGGGCTTAGGCGTCAACGCGATGATCGCTGGAATCACCACCACCGTCTGCGGCGGTGACTGGCACGTGGCCATGAGCGTCATCTTCCTTGAGGGCGTCGTCATCTTGCTGCTCGTGCTTTGTGGCCTGCGCGAGGCCATCATGGACGCCATCCCGGTTGTCCTGCGTCACGCCATCTCGGTGGGTCTGGGCCTGTTCATCGCCATGATTGGCCTGTGCGATGCCGGCATTATCACCGCCGGCGCCGGTACACTCGTCGGTCTGGGCGACATCACCTCCCCCACATTCATCGTCGGCATCATCTCCATCCTGGTGACAGTCGCCCTCGCCTGCCGCAACGTCCCCGGCTCGCTGCTCATCGGCATCGTCGTCGCCGTCATCGCCGGTATCCCCCTAGGTGTGACCCAGGCTCCGACCGGTATCATCGCCCCGCTCGACTTCTCGAGCATCGGTGGCCCCATCGCCGACGCCGGCGGCGTGCCCGCCATCGTCAAGGTCCTTACCGACCCCGCGCTCCTCGTCATCTCGTTCTCGCTGCTCATGAGTGACTTCTTCGA
The DNA here is from genome assembly GCA_934655835.1 of uncultured Collinsella sp. The sequence continues at coordinate 3,887 of CAKUHM010000105.1, forward strand.
CACCATGGGCACCGCGATGGCCGTGGCCAAGCAGGGCGAGTTCCTCACCGACGACGGCAACGTCGAGAATATCAAGGAGATCCTGATCGTCGACTCCGCCGCCGCTGCTGTGGGCGGTTTCATGGGCGTCTCCTCCATCACCACCTTCGTCGAGTCCACTTCCGGCGCCGCCGACGGTGGCCGCACGGGCCTCACCTCCGTCACCACCGGCGTGCTGTTCATCCTCGCCGCCTTCTTCTCCCCCGTCGTCTCCATCGTTTCCAGCGCCGCCACCTGCGGTGCCCTGGTCTACGTCGGCTACCTCATGATGAGCGAGGCCTCCGAGATCGACTGGTCCGATGTCTCGCAGGGCTTCCCGGCGTTCATGATCGTCGCCGGCGTGCCCTTCACCTACTCCATCTCCGCCGGCATCGGCCTGGGCTTCATCGCCTACGTGGTCGTCGCGCTCTTCAAGGGCGAGGCTTCCAAGATCAAGCCGCTCATGTGGATCGCAGCTCTTGCTTTCCTCGTCTACTTCTTCGTGGCGTAACGGCAAGGACGCCAAAGCAAAACACAAAAGCGCGGAGTCGCCATGCGGCCCCGCGCTTTTCTTTTTGCGTCAGTCCCTACACCGACATGCGACAATCGTGTTTGTAGATGTCGAAATGCAGAGAGAAGTCCGTCATGAAAGCGTGCCAAAAGCAGATAACCGTTCATTCAAAGCATGCCGAAAGCGCGCCCGTCGTCTATCTCCCCGTTGTCATGGGCGACGGCAGCGAGGTTTATGAGTGTTGCCGAGAGCTCGACTGTCCGCCGTTTACGCTCGTTGCCATTGGCGAGCTCGATTGGAATCGCGAGCTGAGCCCCTGGGCATACGACGGGACTGTACGCGACGCTGAGCCTTTCGGCGGTCAGGCTGCCAGTTTTCTTGATGAGTTGCTGAGCCAGATAATCCCGCAGGTCGAGTCATCGCTTCCCCAGCCGCCCGCCTGGCGCGGCATTGCCGGTTACTCGCTCGCAGGCCTTTTCGCGCTTTGGGCCCTCTGGCAAACCGACGCCTTTGACCGCGCCGCGAGCGCATCGGGGTCGCTGTGGTTTCCCCACTTTGTCGATCGTGCCAGCACGGAGCCGTTTGTCAGCAACCCGCAAGCCGTCTACCTGTCGCTCGGTAAAAAGGAAACCAAGACGCCCAACCGCATGATGCGACACGTGCTCGACGACACGCGCGCGATGGAAGAGTTACTCGTCGAGCGTGGCATTCCAACAACGCTGGAGATCAACCCCGGCAATCATTTTGCGCAAACCGGCTTGCGCATGGCCCGCGGCATCCACTGGATACTGACGCATTAAAAATGGCGCCCACGTGTACGCATGGGCGCCATTTTTTGATGTTGCTGAACGTAACCGCTACTCAACAGTCTCCTCAAGCTCAGAAACATCGAACTCAAAATCGTTACCGGGCAGAATGGCGTTGAGCACAATGCCCACCAGCGAGCCCACGGCAAGGCCCGAAAGCGAAATCGTCACGCCGCCCAGCTCCAACACGATGGCGCCAGCAGTGCTGTAGGCAATGCCGAGCGAAAGCACAAGCAC
>CAKUHM010000106.1 GCA_934655835.1 uncultured Collinsella sp.
AATGCCCATGCGCCTATTTACGAATGAGCGCATATCCCTCAAAGGGGCGAAGTGCCTGCAGGTCCTCAACATCCCCATAAGAGCGCAACAGCACGTCCCACTCCCCTTGAGCCAGCAGTTCCCGGACTTCCGGGCCCACTTCGCTCATATCATCGGAGAAATTGGCAACCACAAGCATCGATCCAGGCGCGGACATGTCTTCGATCGTCGCCACCGACGCATCATAGGGCTCTCCGACAGGAAGATTGCCAAATCGCCCATACGCGAGCACGGGCGCACTGTCCGCGTCAACAAAACGGACCTTGCCCGTCGCCACCACAGGCAACTCGTGCCGCAGCTCATTCACCTGACGATAGAACTCAAAAATTGAATTCGAAACGCCCACTTCGAGCTCCGCCGTGATCTCATCTTGGCTACAATCCTTCGCATCGCGAGCCATCGGAACCCAAGGCTCAGCGATCGAAAAACCATGGTGCACCTCGCCATTCCACTGCATAGGCAGGCGGCCGTTATCGCGCGAATGCATGTTGATGATCGCGAGCGCCTCTTCGGGCGCCTTTCCCTGCTCGAGCAAGATGCGGTAATAGTTGCGGCTCTCGACATCGTTGAACTCTTCGATGCTCGTAAAGTGTGCGTTGGTCGAGCCCAGCTCGTCACCTTGATAGATATAGGGCGTGCCGCGCAACAGGTCCATAAAGAGCGCGAGCATCTTTGCCGCGGGAATGCGCAGGGAACCGTCGGTCCCAAAACGCGAGAGGGCGCGTGGCTGGTCGTGATTGTCCCAGAACACGGCATTCCAACCACCGCCCGCCTGCATACCCTCCTGCCAGGTGGCGAGAGTCTTTTGCAACAGCGCGAAGTCAGGAAGCTTGTTTACCCACTTCCTCCCGTTCTCAAAATCGACCTTCAGATGATGGAAGTTGAAGGTCATAGCGAGCTCGTGGTTTTGAGGCTGCGTATATCGAATGCAAGCCTCAAGGCCCGTCGAATTCATCTCTCCGACCGTCATCATGCCCTCGATGCCGCCCTCACGCACCAGCTCCTGGATGTAGCTGTCCACACGCGCACCGTCCGTGTAAAAGCGGCGACCATCACCCTCGTAGTCGTCTTCCCATGAATCTGGCTTATCGATTAGATTGATTACATCGAAGCGAAAGCCGTCAACGCCCTTCTCGCGCCAAAAACGCAAGACATCGGCAACCTCATGCCTCACTTCAGGATTTTTCCAGTTGAGGTCGGGTTGACCCGGGTCAAATAGATGCAGGTACCATTTGCCAACATGAGGTTCCCAGGTCCAGACGGGACCGCCAAACTTCGAATCCCAGTTGCAGGGAAGCTCACGCGGTGTCCCCTCTTCAAAAATAAAGTAGTCCTGGTAGCGCTTGTCGCCCGCGATGGCTCGCTGAAACCACTCATGCTCGCTCGAAACATGGTTGAATACCATGTCGAGCATAAGGCCGATGCCGCGCGCATGCGCCTCGCGCGAAAGCTCTTCGAACTCCTCCATGGTTCCAAATCGCGGATCGATGCTTCGGTAATCGGCCACGTCGTAGCCGTTGTCCTTTTGCGGCGAGACAAAAAATGGGGTTATCCAGAGGTAATCGATACCAAGCTGCTTGAGGTAGTCGAGCTTTTGCGTGATGCCGGGCAGATCGCCCCAGCCGTCGCCATTAGAATCGTTAAAGCTCTTGGGATAGATTTGGTACACGACCTTATTACTGATATCGAGCATTGCTCGTCCTCGCTCATCACCAGGGAATATGAAATACAAGAGCGCCGCTGATGGGCAAAGCCACCGCGGCGCTCGTAGGGCACGTAGGGTTACTTATCCTAAGCGGCCAACTCCGCGCGAATCTCGGCGGCACTGGCCTCGGCCTCCTCGCGAATGCCCTTCTTGGAGCCCACGATAACCGTCAGAACAAAAGGAACGACCAGCACGATGAGCATACAAACCGCAAACATCGCCCAGCTGTCAGGCTGCATCGAAAGGATTCCCGGCAGGCCACCGACGCCAACGGCGTTTGCGGTGCAGTTTGTCACCACGCTCAAAAGACCAGCAAGGGAGGAGCCAATCATGGCACACACAAACGGGAACATGTACTTAAGGTTGACGCCGAACATGGCAGGCTCGGTAACACCCAGGTAGCAAGAGATGATGGCGGGGATATTTACCTGCTGGTCACGATCGTTGGAACGCTGCAGGTACGCCATGCCCAATACAGCCGAGCCTTGCGCGATATTGGAAAGCGCGATCATGGGCCAAAGCATAGTGCCACCAAAATCGGCAATCAGCTGCAGGTCGATGGCGTTAGACATGTGGTGCAGGCCGGTAATAACCAGCGGCGCATAAAACGCACCAAAGAGAGCGCCGAACAGGGCACGGAACGGGCCGGTGATGCCGGCGTAAATGATGGCGGAGATACCGCTACCGAGCCACCAGCCAATGGGTCCAAGGACAAAGTGGGCGGCCATGACGGCAAGCAGCAGGCTGCAGAACGGAACGACGATCATCGAGACGACCTCGGGCGTGATCTTGCGGAAGAAACGCTCCAAGAAGCCAAGTGTAACTGCGGCGAGAATCGCGGGGATGACCTGCGCCTGATAGCCAATCATATTGACCTGGGCAAAGCCAAAGTCCCAATGCGGAATCTGATCAGCCGGCGTGCCGGCAACGGCATAGGCGTTAAGAAGTTGCCCGGAGATGAGCGTCAGGCCCAAAACGATACCGAGCATAGGCGTGCCACCCATCTTTTTGGTGACCGACCAACAGATGCCTACTGGAATGCCAGTATGGAAGACCGCCTCGCCAATCAACCATAAAAAGCTGTCGACGCCAGCCCAAAATTGACTCAGCTGCACGAGCGTCTGCGTACCGTCGCCAAACACATACAACGAATCGATGCAGTTGCGGAAACCGAGAATGAGGCCGCCGACGATAACGGCGGGAATGATAGGTGCAAATACCTCGGCGATAACCGTCATGGCGCGCTGAATGGGATTCTGGTTTTGGACGGCGGCAGCCTTGGCTGCGTCCTTGCTCACGCCCTCGATTCCAGCGATCTCGGTAAACTCCGAATAGTAGGCTTTGACGTCGTTACCAATGATGACCTGGAACTGCCCAGCCTGCGTAAAGCTGCCCTTGGTATATGGAAGCGCCTCAATAGCCGGCACGTCGGCCTTCGATTCATCGTTGAGCACGAACCTCATGCGCGTCATACAGTGGCTCACGGCGGCAATATTGTCCTTGCCTCCCACCAGCTCGAGCAGCTTGGTCGCGTCGTCCGCATACTTGCCCATGCGTTCCTCCTTTTGCGTTATTCGATAGAACCATAGGTGGCCAACCCATCTTTTGGATAACAGCTTATTTGAATAAGTTGCTATCCAGCAATTAGTTTAATCAGATAGATTCTATGTTGCTCGACTTATTTGAATAAGTGGATGAACGGTCGTTTTTGCGCGGTGAACGGCAGGCATCATGCTCGAACGGTATACTGAAGCACAACTTATTTAAATGATTGAAAGGATGGCTATGAAAGCCATTTGGCAAGGTATTTACAACGATATCAAGGGCGACATTCTTGAGGGGACGTATCCGTTTCAGTCGTTTCTCCCCTCCGAGGCCCAACTCGTCCAAAAATACGAGTGTTCGCATAACACACTTCGACGCGCGCTCACTGCGCTCGCCGACGAGGGACTGGTGCAACCGATTCACGGCAAGGGCGTCCGCGTCATCTGGCGCCCACGCAGTCGCGCCCTGTTTGAGGTTGGAGGTATCGAAACATACGACGAGTCCGTCAGACGCATGGAGCTTGATTCCGAAACAAAGGTGACGCTCTTTGAGCAAGTCAAAGCCACCGAAAAGGCAGCCCACAGAACGGGGTTTGAAGTCGGGTCAGATCTCATTCATCTCGAGCGCGTTCGTTCCATAGCCGGTTGCCCAGTCATTCACGATGAAAGCTATTTTTTGGCAAGCGACGTACAGGGGCTCGATGCCGATAAGGCCTCAAGCTCCATTTATCGATATCTCGAGCAGGACCTTGGCCTTAAGATTGCCCAAAGCAGTCGCCAAATAACCGTCGAACCCGCCACCAAGCGCGATTATGAGCTGTTGGACCTTCCCGAAGACTGCTACATGGCCGTTGTGTCCAACCAAGTCTTTACCGCCGCCGGAGAAATGTTCGAATACACCTGTTCGCGACACCGCCCCGACTACTTTATCTTTCACGATATCGCTCGACGCAAGTAGCAGCGAAAAACGGCTCAAATCCAAACCCGGATTTGAGCCGTTTTTATTTGTTGATGTTGCGTAACCAACAGCGAGCGGGTCGCAAGTGCCCCAGGTTGCCGTGAAAGAGGAGCGACGCGTACTTCTGTACGCGAGCGACGGTTTGAACGGCAAGATGGGGTGCTTGCGGCCCGCGCAGCGTCGAGCAGTTACGCGGTTTGGTAAAACCGCGTAACAAAACTAGTCGCGCGTGAGCTTGCGGTGAATACGATGCGGCTGGGCTGCGTCCTCGCCCAAGCGCTCGATGCGGTTGGCCTGATAGGCCTCGAAGTTGCCCTCGAACCAGTACCAGTTGCCCGGGTTCTCGTCGGTGCCCTCCCATGCCAGGATATGCGTGGCAACACGGTCCAGGAACATACGGTCGTGGCTAATAACCACCGAGCAGCCCGGGAACTCGAGCAGTGCCGCCTCGAGCGAGGACAGGGTCTCGACGTCCAGGTCGTTGGTAGGCTCGTCGAGCAGCAGCAGGTTGCCGCCCTGCTTGAGCGTGAGCGCCAGGTTCAGACGGTTACGCTCGCCACCGGAGAGTACGCCAGCGCGCTTCTGCTGGTCCTGGCCCTTAAAGCCAAAGCTCGCCACATAAGCGCGGCTCGGGACCTCGGTCTCGCCGACCATCATGTGGTCCAGGCCGTCCGAGACGACCTCCCACAGATTCTTGTCGGGCTCGATGCCCTCACGGTTCTGGTCGACGTAGGAGATCTTGACGGTCTCGCCCACCTCGAGCTCGCCCGAGGTCAGCGGCTCCAGGCCCACAATCGTTTTGAACAGCGTGGTCTTACCGACGCCGTTAGGACCGATCACGCCGACGATGCCGTTGCGCGGCAGGGTGAACGAAAGGTCGTCGATGAGCACGCGGCCGTCGAACTCCTTGTGCAGATGATGAGCCTCGAGCACCTTGTTACCCAGACGCGGACCGACGGGGATGCGGATGTCGGTCCAGTCGAGCTTCTGGCTTGCGCGGGCCTCGGCCTCCATCTCCTCGTAGCGGGCCAGACGGGCCTTGTTCTTTGCCTGACGGGCCTTCGGCGAGCTGCGTACCCACTCGAGCTCGGCCTCCATACGCTTGGCGAGCTTGGCATCGCGGTTGCCCTGCGCCTCGATACGCGCGGCCTTGGTCTC
>CAKUHM010000107.1 GCA_934655835.1 uncultured Collinsella sp.
TGGATGATAAAGCGGTTGGGGTGCGCGCGCTCCCAGCTGGGCGTGGTGTTGGTGGAGTAGCGCGAGTGGACGAGCGCCACGGCCGTCTTGACGGCGGCGTCGTTGAGGTCGATGAAGAAGCGGCGCATCTGCGTGGCGACGAGCATGCCCTTGTACACGATGGTGCGCGAGCTCATGGAGCACACGTAGAAGATCTTGTCGCGCAGGGCGAACTCGGCGTCGGCCTTCTTCTCGATGGTGCGGCGGCACACGTACAGACGGCGCTCGAAGGCGTCACCGGCGGGCGTGTCATCGGGGCGGCCCAGAAAGGCCTGCAGGATGGTAGGCATGCAGGCGCGTGCCGTCTCGCCCAGGTCGTGCGGGTCGACGGGCACCTCGCGCCAAAAGAGCAGCGGCACGCCGGCCTCGGCGCAGCCCTCCTCAAACACGCGACGGGCATCCTCTACGCCCTTGTCGTCCTGCGGGAAGAACAGCATGGCCACGCCATAGTCGCCCTCTGCCGGCAGAATCTGGCCGCACTTTTGAGCCTCTTTGCGAAAAAAGTGATGCGGAACCTGAAACAGGATGCCGGCACCGTCGCCGGTGTTCTTCTCGAGTCCCGTGCCGCCGCGGTGCTCCAAGTTGACCAGAATGGACAGCGCGTCATCCAGAATCTGGTGATGACGCTCGCCGTTGATATCGGCGAGCGCGCCGATGCCACATGCATCGTGGTCGAATTCGGGGCGATAAAGGCCCTGCTGCTGAGCGGAATCTGCCTGCATCGCGATCCTCCCCTAGATATTAGACAGTCAGTTGAATAGGCATACTAGGGGCATCGCCGGCCCGTTGTGTTTCCCACCCGTTTCGAAACAATCGCGTAACGCACGTCACAAATGGTCTCCCGGGGACGGCAGGGCTGCGTATTGTCTCGATCTGTAACACGAGGAGCCCATTTGGACGTCTAACTGTTACAGATTGAGATTTTTATAACCAACCAGTCTGGCCTGTCTCAATCTGTAACAGTTAGAGGGGTTTTATGCGCTCAGATGTTACAGATTGAGATGTTTCCGAGAGGCGGCTCCGAATGTCTCGATCCGTAACACGAAGGGCCGGTTTCGGCAGCCAACTGTTACAGATTGAGACAATTACGGCCCCCATTGCACCAACCATGCCTAAAATCACATTTTTGTTAGTCTTGGTTAACTTTTGAGTCTAAAACGGGTATCCTTTGCGGCGTCAAGCAAACGGCACGCACACCGTGCCAGATCAAGGAGGCCCCTATGGCACACCAAGCAGAGCAGCAGACGATGCAACTCGTCCTTATCCGTCATGGAGAATCCGAGTGGAACAAGCTCAACCTGTTCACCGGTTGGACCGATGTCGAACTCACCGACACGGGCCGCGAAGAGGCGGCGGCAGGCGGCCGTGCCCTCAAAGAGGCGGGTTTCGACTTTGACATCTGCTACACCTCGCGCCTCAAACGCGCGATCCATACCCTCAACATTGTGCTCGGCCAGATGGACCGCGAGTGGCTGCCCGTCATCAAGTCCTGGAAACTCAACGAGCGCCACTACGGCGCACTGCAGGGTCTCAACAAAGCCGATGCCGCCGCAGAACACGGCGACGAGCAGGTGCTCATCTGGCGCCGCTCTTTCGATGTCTGCCCGCCGGCGCTCGAGCCGGGTGACACGCGCGACCCCCACACCCAGGAGCAATACCGCGATATCGCACCCGACCAACTGCCCTACACCGAGTGCCTCAAAGACACAATCGCCCGCGCTTGGCCCTATTTTGAGGACGAGATTCGCCCCCAGATGCTCGCCGGCAAACGCGTGCTCATCGCCGCGCACGGCAACTCCCTGCGCTCGCTCGTCATGAAGTTTGAGCATCTCACGCCCGAGAACATCCTCAAGGTCAACATCCCCACCGGCGTGCCGCTCGTCTACACCTTCGACACCGATTTCAACGTCCTCGACAAGCGCTACATCGGTGACCCGGCAACCATCGCCGCCAAGATCGACGCCGTCGCCAATCAGGGCAAGGCGCACAAGTAGTCCCATCTCAAGCTCAACGCGCGACGCCGCACGACCCCGGCGCGACGCCGCGCCGTCCGCACGCAGGAGCCGACCATGCTCAACCATCTCAAACAACACTATGGTTCGCGCCGTACCGGAGGCCACGGCGGCCTGGACATCGCCCGGCACATCGGCCCCGGGCTGCTCGTCACCGTCGGCTTTATCGATCCGGGCAATTGGGCCTCCAACATGGCCGCGGGCTCGCAATTTGGCTACGCGCTACTGTGGGTGGTCACGCTGTCTACGATTATGCTGATCGTCTTGCAGCACAACGCGGCGCACCTGGGCATCGCCACGGGTGCCTGCCTTGCCGAGGCCACGACCCGCTTTCTTCCCCGCCCCGTCGGACGCGCCGTGCTCGCCAGTGCATATCTCGCAACCGTCGCCACCGCCATGGCCGAGGTCCTGGGCGGTGCGATCGCGCTCCAGATGCTCTTTGGGCTGCCCGTGCGCGCCGGCTGCATCATCGTGGCGACGACTTCGATGGCGATGCTCATGACGAGCTCCTACAAACGTGCCGAGCGCTGGATTATCGCCTTCGTTGGCATAGTGGGCCTGTCGTTTTTGGCTGAGCTCGCGCTGGTCAAAGTCGACTGGCCGCAAGCCGCCGCAGGCTGGACCACACCCAGCATGCCCACCGACTCGGCCGCCATCGTCGTCAGCATCCTGGGGGCGGTCGTCATGCCCCACAACCTCTTTCTGCACTCCGAGGTCATCCAATCCATGCACTTCGAAGGCCAAGGCGAGCAGGTTATCGAGGAGCGCCTGCGCTACGAGCTCTTCGATACGCTCTTTTCGATGGGTGTGGGCTGGTCAATCAACTCGGCGATGGTCATCCTGGCCGCGACGACCTTCTTTGCCCACGGCATCGTCGTAGACGACCTCGCTGTCGCGGCCGCCACGCTCTCCCCCATCCTGGGTCCGGCGAGCTCGATCATCTTTGCCGTGGCGCTGCTGTTCGCGGGCCTCTCGAGCAGCGTGACGGCGGGCATGGCGGCCGGCACCATTACGGCCGGCATGTTCGACGAAGAATACGACATCCACGACCGGCACTCATCGATTGGCGTGGTGCTCTGCTTTGCCGGCGCAGTTGTTGCCTGCCTAGTCGTTTCGAACCCCTTTGAGGGCCTCATCTGGAGCCAGGCACTGCTGTCGCTCCAGCTACCGATCACGGTCTTCGTGCTCATACGACTCACCAGCTCGCGCCGCGTCATGGGCAAATACGCCAACTCGCGCCCGCTCAACGCGCTGCTTGTAGGGATTGGTGTCGTCGTAACGGCGCTCGACGCCGTGCTGCTGGCAGGGATGTAACGAAACTGCACGCCCGCCCAGCCAAACGTCTCGATTTGTAACAGATGGGGCCAATTTCCGCCCCTTGCTGTTACAAATCGAGACAATCGGACAAATACGATCCCCTCGCACCAACACAAAAGACCCCCGGCCGGAAATTCGACCGGGGGCCCTGGACAGAGCTCAGTATGGCTAATCGCCGTATGCCTGCGAGCTACTCCTCGACAAGCTCAAACTGATCGGGACCGACGCCGCACACCGGGCACACGTAGTCCTCGGGCAGCTCGGGCGTATCGACCTCGACCTCGTAACCGCAAACGGTGCACACGAACTTATAGGTCTTCTTCTCCTCAGCCATGATGTTCTCCTCTCGAACGTGACTGCTGATGTACTTCACTTATTAGTATAGATTCTCAATAATATAATGCAAGTGTTTTTAGAGCATTTCTATCCCTGATACGAAGATGCCTTGGGCGGTGTCTTGCCCTTTAGGACCTTGTGGTAGTAATCGTAGGTGAGCGGCGTCTCGTCACTCAGACGCCCGGCATCCTCAACCTCGCCGATAAACAGCAGGTGCGTGCCCACATCCACGGTGTCAATCAGGCGGCAGCTAAACAGGGCCGCCGCGTGCTCAGGCACATAAGGCATGCCCAGAGCCGTCTCGCGAGTCTCGTACTTGGCAAACTTGTCATAGTCGCTGCTGGTACGGAAGCCAAAGTTACCGATGTAGAGCATGTCGGCCGTCTGATCGATCACGGTCAGCGCAAAGGCCCCGGCCGACGCGATGACACCCGAGGTGACGTTGTCTTTGTTCACGGCAACCGAGATGCGCGGCGGAGTGGACGTCACCTGCACCGCCGTGTTAATGACGCAGCCGGCGCGCAGCCCGTCTGCCGCGGCACTCACCACGTACAGACCGCTCGGCATGGTAAAGAACGCAGTTTTGTCCATAACGATCACTCCCCTAACTCGGGTTGGAACCTCATGGATGTATGTACCCACAAAAAAAGGCAGCGCCCATAACGGACGCCGCCTTTGAAACATATGTGTCAGAACAGTAAGAAAGATGAGACGGTCGTAGTCGCGGTGGGACAAAGATATCAGTAGTTTTTTGTCCCAGGGTCGCTTGCGGTAACAAAGCCGATCGGACTCTCACACCTGGGACAAAAACTACTGATAACTTTGTCCCACCGTCCCCGCGGGTCGAGCGCCTAGCGGTTGCGTTCCTTGAGCGCGCGGTCGATCTCGCGCTGGACATCGCGCTTGGCCATATCCTCGCGCTTGTCGTAGAGCTTCTTGCCGCGGCCCAGACCAAGCAGCAGCTTTACGCGACCGTCGGTATTAAAGTAAAGCTCCAGCGGTACCAGGGCATAGCCGCGGTTGCGCAACTTGCCGTCGAGAAAATCGATCTCCTTGCGGTGCAGCAGCAGACGGCGACGGCGGTCGGGATCGCGGTTCCACACGCCACCATGGCTATAAGGGTGGATATGCAGGCCGACGAGCCAGCACTCCCCGCCGCGAATCAACGCGAAGGTGTCGGTGATCTGGCAGGCGCGCTCGCGAATCGACTTGACCTCGGTGCCGCTCAGCTCAATGCCGCACTCAAAGGTCTCATCGATAGAGTACTCGTGATGTGCCGAGCGATTCTTGGAGATGAGCTTGCGCTCGCGCTTACTGGGCATCGCCGACCTCCTCGGCACCGTCAGCGTTCTTGTTCGCAGCCTCGCGCTTTGCTTTGCGCTCGGCGTTGAGTTCGGCATCGCTCTCGCGCACCAGCTTGATAATCGCCGCACAGGCCTCCTCACCCACGAGGTCACGGGCGCGGACCGTCAGACGCGTCGCCTCACGCTTGTCGCCGTCGTTTGCGGCGTCGGTCGCGCACATAATCAGGCAGATCGCAATCTCGGCCGAAGGCGAGGTCGGCACGCCCTGCAGGGCCAGCTCGCCCATCACATGATCGTCGCTCTCATCGGCGGCATCCGGATAGGTGGTATGGATCTTGTTGAGCAGGCGCGTCGTATGCGCATCATTGGGCGCCAGGCGCAGCGC
>CAKUHM010000108.1 GCA_934655835.1 uncultured Collinsella sp.
ATAGCAGCCTGCTTGGCCGCCAACTGCTTCTTATAAGGACGATTGAGCGCCGTGCACCCACCACAAGCTTTCATGATTGAACAGGGAGACTTGGGGTCCACGGCCTTACGCGCAGACAAAACCGGATCTTTATGCGAGCGCCTGGAGCGAGTCTGAGATGCCTTGTCCTCGCTCCGACGAGAACTGGGGCGCTTGGCCTTAGCCTTGCCCTTCGCCGACTTACCCTTCGCATCCTGAGACGACTTGGATTTCTTAGAAGATTTTTTCTCCTCCGACCCCTCAGCCGCCTCGATCAAAGCACGACGAGCCTTACGCTCCGCACGAGATTCTGCCATGAATTAACCCCACTATTAAAGAAAAGAAAAGTCCGAAGCAATTGTACCGTGCATTCAACGTGCCCGATTGGAGGGGACGCCTATTTAAGGCCCCGAGCACGTTGTCTCCCGGAATGCCGGCAGCCGTCACGGCATTTAATTTATCGCGAGTTCCGCACGAACAGGAGGCCACTTAATGTGGCCTCCGTCGTGAGCAGGACTGTAGAGCAGCAAATTAAATGCCGTGACGGCTGCCGGCATTCCGGGTGCACCAACCTTGTGCTTTCCGTCTTGCGCAGGACTGTAGAGCAGGAAACTTAATTACGCGCCGCTCCCCGCCCGTGCCGGCAACCCCTCCCTTGTGCTGCATCACGCTAAAGTGTATGATTCTGAACGTTACATGACTCACTTTACCTAACTAAAGTGCTATCAAGGGGGATACCATGAATACCGATATGTCTCGTCGTCAGTTTGTTGGCCTAGCCGGTTCGCTTGCCACGGTGCTCGGCCTTGGTCTGGTCGGCTGCGGCGGCGGTGCCGATAAGGGCTCCGCTGCCGGTTCTGCCGCAGCCAAGGACGTGAAGGGCGCCGCGGAGTCCAAGAAGCTCGTGGTGGGCTTTGACAAGTCCTATCCTCCGTATGGTTTTGTGGGCGACGACGGTGAGTACACCGGCTTTGACCTCGACCTTGCCAAGGCCGTTGCCGACAAACAGGGTTGGGACGTTGAGTACGAGGCCATCGACTGGGATGCCAAGGATACGCTGCTCAACTCGGGCGCCATCAACTGCATCTGGAACGGCTTTACTATGGAGGGCCGCGAGGACGACTACACGTTCTCCGATCCGTACATGCTCAACGAGCAGGTGCTGGTGGTCAAGAAGGATGCGGGCATCAAGAGCTGGGATGACCTTGCAGGCAAGACCGTGATCACCCAGACCGATTCCGCCGCACAGGACGTGCTCGAGGGCGACCAGAAGGATCTGGCCGCGACGTTTGCCACGCTCGATACCATCGGCGAGTACAATACGGCGTTTATGCAGCTCGAAAGTGGCGCTGTCGATGCTGTTGCCTGCGACCTCTCGATCGCTCAGTATCAGCTTGCCGCCAAGCCCGATGCCTATACGCAGCTTGATAAGCCGCTGTCCAGCGAGCACTACGCCGTTGGCTTTAAGAAGGGTGACACCAAGTCTGCCGACGCCGTGACCGAGTCGCTCAAGGCGCTCTACGAGGACGGCACGGTCAAGGACCTGTGCGACAAGTATGCGGATTACGGTCTTTCCTTCGACAACTGGGTTCTCAAATAGCGGCTTTCCCAGGCACCCGATTTAGCATTGGGTTTGCTGTTCCGTTACTGCGAAAGAGAGGGTAGGTTGTCTATCCAAGTCATGATGCAGATGCTTGGCCAGGGATTCTTGGTCAGCTTGCAGCTGTTTGTGCTGACGTTGCTCGGGTCGATTCCGCTGGGAATCCCCGTGGTGTTTATGCGCATGAGCAAGATCGCGCCGCTTCGCTGGATTGCGCGCATCTACATTTCGGTCATGCGCGGCACGCCGCTCATGCTGCAGATGTTTGCCATCTACTTTGCCCCGTACTACGTGTTCGGCATTTCGCTCACGCCCGATTCCAAGTGGACGGCGTGCGTCGTGGCGTTCATCATCAACTATGCCGGCTATTTTGCCGAGATCTATCGCTCGGGCCTGCAGTCTATTCCGCGTGGTCAATACGAGGCCGCCGAGGTGCTGGGCTACTCGCGCGTGCAGACGTTTCTGTATATCGTGATGCCGCAGGTCGCCAAGCGTATTTTGCCGGCGATGGGCAACGAGATCATCACGCTGGTCAAGGATACGTCACTGGCGTTTGCCATCGGCGTGGGCGAGATGTTCTCGACGGCCAAGGCACTGGTCGCCTCGCAGGTGAGCATGGTGCCGTTTGCGATCGCGGCGCTGATCTACTGGGTCTTTAACTTCGTGGTCGAGATGCTGCTGGGCGCTGCCGAGAAAAAATTGGATTACTACCATGACTAGGTCGTTCCGCCGTTCTGACGAACGGCGGACTGCTCGACGCTGCGCGCGTGCCTGACGGCCAATCTGCGCCTCAAGCCGTCGCTTGCGTACAGAAGTACGCGGCGCTCCTCTTTCGGAGCACATTGTCTCGTCAGTCACACGCTCGCTGACTCTTCAAATACATGGAGGTTTCCGTGTCCGGAACGGTAATGAATATAACGAACGCCCGTAAGGCGTTTGGCGGCAATGAGGTGCTTAAGGATATCTCGCTCGAGGTGAGGCGTGGCGAGGTCGTGGCGATTATCGGGCCTTCGGGTGGCGGTAAGTCTACGCTGCTGCGTTGCGCCACGCTGCTTGAGACGCTCGGCGGCGGCTCGCTCTCGTTTGGCGACCTTGCGGTCGCGACGGACGCGGGCTCAGGCGCGGTCTATGCGAAGGGCGATGTGCCCAAGCAGGCACGCTCGCGGTTTGGCCTGGTGTTCCAGAACTACAATCTGTTCCCGCACTATACCGTGATGAAAAACATCACCGACGCGCCGATCCGCGTGCTCAAGCGCCCGCGCGAGCAAGCGGAGGCCCGTGCACACGAGCTGATTGCGCAGATGGGGCTTACGGGCAACGAGAACAAGGTGCCCTGCGAGCTTTCGGGCGGTCAGCAGCAGCGCGTGAGTATCGCCCGCGCCCTGGCGCTCGATCCGGAAATCTTGTTCTTTGACGAGCCGACCTCGGCACTCGATCCCGAGCTGACGGCCGAGGTGCTGCGTGTCATCAAGGACCTCGCGGCGCAGAATATGACGATGGTAATCGTGACGCACGCGATGCAGTTTGCGCGTGATGTTGCCGACCGCGTGGTCTTTATGGATGGCGGCCGCATTGTCGAAGAAGGTCCTGCCGAGCAGGTCATCGACCATCCGCGCGAGCAGCGTACGCGCGAGTTCTTGAGCCGTATCGAGGGATAGGCTCAGGTATTAATTGAGATGAAACCGCCGCAGGTCTTATGGTCTGCGGCGGTTTTTATTCGCATCGGTGGGGCCCAACAATCGCCTTCCATGCCCGCTTTCTCCTCTCGCCGCCTGTATTCATACGTGTGCCGAAAGGTATGCATGGACAGCCGCCCGTGAGGGTAGGGTGGTGGCATAGGACATTTGGAGGGTGAGTCGGCTCGGCTGCCGACCATGCTGCTCCCGGGACGGCACCGACCGCGAACTCTCCCCGTTGGCGTCGCGCATTGCGCGCGACCCTGCAAGGAGGTCATCATGGGTGCTCCCAAGACCGGCAACGTAAGGAACGTGGTGCTCGTAGGCCAAGGCGGGGTGGGCAAGACTTCACTCGCCGAGGCCATGCTCCACCTTTCCGGCAAGACCGCCCGCCTGGGCGGCCACGACGGCACCAAGCCCACGCTCGACTATGACCCCGAAGAGGTCAGGCGTGCATTTTCCATCTCGACGACCATTGCGCCGATCGACTGGAAGGGCGCGCGCATCAACGTGCTCGATGCCCCGTGCTACCCCGATTTTATCGGCGACGCCTTTGCCGCGATGAGCGTCTGCGAGACGGCTCTGTTTGTGGTCGACGCCGAGGCCGGCCCGCAGCCTACGACGGTTAAGCTCTGGTATGCCGCCGAGGACCTGCGCCTGGCGCGCGCGGTGTTCGTGAATCGCCTGTCGCGTCCCGAGGCCAGTTTTGCGACCACCATGGAGCTGCTGCAGGAGCGCTTTGGCACGCGTTTGGGCGCCGTGACCCTTCCCTGGGGCGAGGGCGAGGACTTTGACGGCATCATCGACCTGGTGCGCATGAAGGCGCGCCACTGCAACGGCGCCGAGGCTGTTGAGTCGGAGATTCCCGAGGAGTATCGTGCCCAGGCCGAGGAGGCCCACGACCATCTGTGCGAGCTGGTGGCCGAGGCCGACGACGAGCTGATGATGAAGTACCTGGAAGGCGAGGAGACACTGACGCAGGAGGAGCTCGAGGGTCTGTTGTCCAAGGCGATCGCCGAGCGCATCTTTGTGCCGGTCTTTGCGGGCGATTGCATTAAGGAGCAGGGCGTCAACTCGCTGATGGACGACATCGCCACGTACTTCCCGGCGCCGACCGACTACGGCGAGATGCCGCTCATCGACGGCGATTCGCTCAAGATCTCGAGCGATGACGACCGCCCGGTGGCGTTTGTGTTTAAGACGCTGGCTGATCCGCAGCAGGGTCGTATTAGCTTTATCAAGGTGTTGACGGGCACGCTTGAGCCGGGCCTTGAGCTCGTCAACGCCCGCACGCGCAAGAGCGACCGTCTGGCTCACCTGTATGTGATGTGCGGCCGCGACATGACCGAGGTCGGTCACGCCTATGCCGGCGATATTATCGTGGCGCCCAAGCTGGCTGCCGAGACGGGCGACACGCTCTCCATTACCGGTAAGGTCGAGGCGGCGGCGTTTAAGTTCCCCAACTCGCAGTACCGCATCGCCATCGAGGCCGAGAACCGCGGCGACGAGGAAAAGCTCTACACGTTTATCGAAAAGGCATGCAAGGCCGATCCGACCATGAGCATCGACCGCGACGAGGAGACTGGCCAGACCATCATCTCCGCCGTGGGCGAGGCGCAGGTTTCGGTGCTACTCAACCGCCTGGAGGACCGCACCAAGGTTGCGGCCAAGAGCGTGCCGATCCGCATTCCGTATCGCGAGACCATTCGCCGCACGGCAAGCGCCCAGGGTCGCCACAAGAAGCAGACCGGTGGTGCCGGCCAGTACGGCGACTGCTGGCTGCGCGTTGAGCCGCTTATTGGGCCCGACGGTACGAGTGACGGCTACGAGTTTGTGGACGAGGTCGTGGGCGGCCGCATTCCGCGCTCGCTCATCCCCGCCGTGGACAAGGGCGTCCAGGAGACCATGAAGGACGGCATCATTGCCGGCTACCCGCTTACGGGCATTCGTGTGGCTGTGTACGACGGCTCGTATCACAGCGTCGACTCCAACGAGATGGCGTTCCGCGCGGCGGCTCGCATCGGCCT
>CAKUHM010000109.1 GCA_934655835.1 uncultured Collinsella sp.
CATCCAGTGCGGCCTGCGCGTCTGTTTTTGCAGCTTCGATTTCTTTGGTATCGAACTGCTGGGCAAAATATGAACTCAGAATTTCTTGAGAATGGCTGATTTCCTTGGTGATTTCGCTATAGAGAAGTTGGTCGTAACGTTTGTTTGCGCTCTTCAGTTCATCGTAGTTCTCAACTTCTTTTTTAAGCTCTTTATCAAGGGAGTCATACTGCTTATTTGCCGAGTCGATGGCATCCTTTGATTCGATTGATACGGTTCCGATAGAGTCAATGGACTTCATCGTTGCAGACACCGAAGGGTCAGTGCATCCAGTGACGCTTAAAGCTAGGGTAAGCCCCACAACCGCGGCGAGGGGAGCCGATCGTTTCATGGTGTGCGTTCCTTCCTCCGACACTTGGTAAACGTTGTGGAAGGAGGCTCATCCGAAGTGCGGAATGTGCAGCACGAAAAGGAGGAGTATCCACCCACAGTTGCTACACAGCTCCAAGCGCCTCGCAATAGCACGAACCAGCAAGGAGAAAGGGCAAATACCCCTCCTTGTCGCTGGTTGAGTGTCTTCAGTTGTGAAGCGCGAGCATTAAAAAATGCTAGAGCTGTGTAGCAGGTACAACTCTAGCATGCTGATAAGCTATTTAATCTACTGACCTGTTGAACGGTCGAAAAAGTAGGCTGTTGTGAAAAGCGGAACCATCTGGCCTGTCGTGCCTGAGCCTCTATGAGTAGTAAAAAGGTAGTAGACCAGATGATTTGAATGGTTAATACGCCTGATAATCAGCGGTTACCTCGTCGAGCGGCAGATGTTCCCATGACAGATAAACAGTACACGTTGCATGCGCGGTTCCTTTCATATAGAAGGCTGCTAAAGAGTCGAAGCCGGGCGCATGCCAAGTTCTATTTCTTGGCCAGTTTGAAGTAGCGCTCAAATATCAATTCGAAAACGTAATAGAACATCAATCGACTGTCGAGGTCCATGCTGCCCAAGCGGATTTCTTTTTGCACGGTGTAGATAGGATAGTCGGCTAGTTTCGAGAGAGAGTTTCGAGAAAAGCCGGTGAGCGTGACGATCTTGCATCCGCGCGTTTTGGCTATCGATGTGGCGTCAATAGACACCTGCGTTTCGCCGCTTACGGAAACGCTGAAGACCAGGTCGTTTTTGCCAAGGAGTTCTGCGTAGTGTCTCATGACGTGGCGTTCACTGAGCGTATCGGTGTTCTTGCCCATTATTTTGAGCTTTTCGGCCATCTCGAGGCACGGGTATTTCGAAAAGCCCGAGCAGAAGAACACGATATGTGAGGCGTCCTGGATAAGGCTTACGACGGAATCGATGACCCGGTCGTTAAGTAAGTCTTTGGTCTGTACGAGCTGGGTGTCGAGCGGAAGTGCCTCGATAGTGAATCGATTGCGGTCGAGCGAGGCAGAATACGATCGCTTGAGCTCTGTGAACCCCGAAAAGCCAAGCTTATGGGCAAGCCTGACGATTGTATTGGGAGCGACGAAGAACCGTTCAGCAACGCTCTTAAGCGTGACATCGTCAATATCATCACGCAGCTCGATGATGTAGCGCATGATCTCGCTTTCGAGATCGTTGAGCTTGCTCTCGCCAGCTCGCACATGATCATAAAAAGATTCTTGATCTTTCATAAGATGTTTCAGCCCCTCGCACCTCGCCGTATATATGGTACCGCTTTGTGTAGCCAGGTGAGAAATCGGTAATCGGTCAAGATTGCCTATTACCCATGAACTGGGCAAACGTGCGTGTCTGCCTACACATATCTGTGTCGTGAGCGAAATCGTGTGTCCCCGTTTCGCATTGGCCAACACGGGGGTTCGCAAATGACCTCGTGTCGCAAAATAGCAATCGAAACGAAGCAAGCCGGGGGCAACCGCGGAGCCCAAGGTCTTCGAGAACACCGATCAGCCAACCCTGGAGGGACGGAACATGAAGGATAAGCTCAATATCGTGATCGTTGGCGGCGGCTCCACGTGGTGCCCTGGCATTCTGAAAGCTCTGACTAAGCACATGGACATTCTGCCGCTGAACCGCGTGATGCTCTATGACATCGACGCCGAGCGTCAGCGTCCGATCGGCGAGTTTGGCAAGATCCTCTTCGCCGAGGAGGAGCCCGGTGTGGAGTTTGGTTACACCACCGATAAGGACGAGGCATACACTGACGTCGACTTTGTGCTCTGCCAGATTCGTACCGGCGGCTACGAGATGCGTAGCAAGGACGAGAAGATTCCGCTGCATATGGGAATCATCGGCCAGGAAACGGTGGGCCCTGGCGGTATGGCTTACGGTATGCGCTCCATGCATGACATGGTTGAGATCGTCAACGACGTTCGCGCTCATAGCCCGGAGGCGTGGATTATCAACTACACCAACCCGGCTGCTATTGTGGCATATGGTCTCGAGCGCGTCCTGCCCGATGAGCATCGCGTCCTCAACATCTGCGACCAGCCTGTCAACCTCATGCGCTCTTACGGTCGCCTGCTCGGTCGCGATATGAGCAAGACGGAGCCCGTGTACTTCGGCCTCAATCACTTCGGTTGGTTCAAGCACATCTACGATGAAGAGGGCCATGACCTCGTGCCGCAGATTAAGGAGTACACGGAGAAGAACGGCTTCCTTCCTGCCGATGCCGAGCAGCGTGACCAGTCCTGGCTCGACACCTACGCCATGGTCAAGGACATGCTCGAGGACTTCCCCGACTATCTGCCCAACACTTATCTGCAGTACTATCTGTATCCCGAGTACAAGGTCGCTCACCTCGACCCCGACTACACTCGCTCCGACGAGGTTATCAACGGTCGTGAGAAGCGCGTGTTCGCCGAGTGCGAGCGTGTTGCCAAAGTCGGCACCGCAAAGAACTCCTCGGTTGTGCAGAACGACGCTCATGGCGATATGATCGTGGAAATCACCTCGGCCATTTATCGCAACACCAACAAGACCTTCATTGTCATCGTGCCCAACAACGGCATTATCGAGGGCATGCCCGATGACGCCATGGTCGAGGTCGCGGCAAGCGTGGGCGCCAATGGCCCGCAGCCCTATGCTGTCGGCAAGATCGGTACCTTCTATCGCGGCCTTATGGAGAACCAGTACGCCTATGAGCGCCTGACCGTTGAGGCTTGGATGGAGGGTTCCTACGAGAAGGCTCTGCAGGCACTCACGCTTAATCGTCTGGTCGGTGACGCAAAGAAGGCTCGCAAAGTGCTCGACAAGCTCATCGAGGCCAATAAGGATTACTGGCCGGAGCTTAAGTAGCTAGTTCCATAGCGCTTGATAACTGTTATGGGGCGTGTGGGCTGTAGAGCTGCACGCCCCGTTTCTTTAAGAGGGGTATCCCATGAACAAAGATGAGCTGCTGGCAAAGTTCCAGCGCCTGGGCAAAGTCCTCATGACGCCTGTCTTGATCCTGCCAATCGCCGGCATCCTTCAGGGCTTTGGCAATGCCTTTACCAGCCCCACCCTTACGGCAGCTGTTCCCTGGCTTGCTGCTCCGGGCTTTGCGATTTTCTTTTCGATTCTCAAGGCCGCTGCCGGCATCGTTATGAACAACATCCCGGTTATCTTCTCGATTTGTCTCGCCTATGGCTTCGCCAAGTCCGAGAAGGCTACCGCGGCGCTTTGTGGCTTTTTGGGCTACATGTGCATGAATTCCGTGATGGGCACGTTCCTTACGGCGACTGGCGTTATCGATCCCGCGAATCTTACGACGGGCCAGAGCACGATCCTCGGTATCACCACGCTCGACACTGGCGTTATCGGCGGTCTTCTGGTGGGCGCAATCGTCGCATGGTTGCATAACCGTTACTACAAGATTGAGCTGCCTGCCGTGTTCTCCATCTTCAACGGCACGCGCTTTATCCCGGCGGTGACGCTGCTCTCATGCAGCATCCTCGCATTGGTCATGTCCTTTGTTTTCCCGTTTATTCAGAACGCTCTCGGTGCGCTGTCCGAGTTCATCAAGACTACGGGTGCCTTTGGAGCATTTGTCTATGGCGCCGGCGAGCGCATGCTCCTGCCTTTTGGCCTGCATCACTTTGTCTATTTGCCGTTCTTCTTCACGTCGCTCGGTGGCGTCGAGACCATCGACGGCCAGACTGTTCAGGGCGCTATCAATATCTACAACGCGATCCTGGGCTCTCCCAGCACGCCGTTTAACATCGAGGTCAGCCGTTTTGTCATGAACGGCAAGGTTATCTTCGCCATGTTCGGCCTGCCCGGCGCTGCACTCGCCTTCTACAAGACGGCGCTTCCCAAGAACAAGAAGAAGACCGCAGCGCTCATGATCGCCATTGTGGTGCCCTGCATCCTCTCCGGCATTACCGAGCCGCTCGAGTACTCCTTCCTGTTTATCGCGCCCATCCTCTACGTGTTCCACGCTCTCATGGCTGGTCTTGCCTATGCGCTGACCTATATCCTGCAGTTCAACGTGGCCGGTTCCGCGTCCTTCGGCGGCCCGCTCCTGTCGCTTATCTTTAATGGCATTATGGGTGCAGCCAAGGGCTCCAACTGGCAGGTCATTCTGTTCCTTGGCCCCATCTATTTCGTGGTGTACTACTTCGTCTTCAAGTTCATCATTCTTAAGAAGGACCTAAAGACCCCTGGCCGTGAGGAAGAGTCTGACGATGAGGCCGCAAAGGCTCCCAAGACCGTGATCAGCGATCTCATTCCCGCCATCGTTGAGGCAGTGGGCGGCGACAACAATATTAAGTCTGTCGAGGCCTGCTTCACCCGTCTGCGAATCCAGCTCAATGACTGTGACAAGGTGGTTGACGACGCCGAGTTTACCGAAAAGCTCGAAGCGCGTGGCATCGTGCATGTCAACGGCGGCGTGCAGATTGTCTACGGTAATATGGCTTCTAACTACGCAACCCAGATGCGTGAGCTGCTGGGCATGGAGTAGACACCCCGCATACCTATAGAATCCGGTATAAAAGGCGGTGGCAGACAATACGTCTGCCACCGCCTTTGAGTTTTTGCAAAGCTCCCTATGGCGTAAATACTGGCAGATGGAATTTCTTGGATTGCCTGTATGTCCACATTTTTGAGGTGCTTTAGCCCTAGCGACAAATGTTCCCGTGGCAGATAAAAAGAATGCGTTGCACAGGGTCTCCTTTCTATGCGGTCGCGCAGGGCTTACAGACTGCCCTTGAGGCAGTTTGCTCCGATAAAACCCGCTGCGTACAAGGGG
>CAKUHM010000110.1 GCA_934655835.1 uncultured Collinsella sp.
GAGAACACCCAGGTCAGCAGGACGACTGCCACCGCACCCGCAAAGTTGGCAATCCAGTAGTCGCGCTTGGTGATCACGCGCTTTTCGCAGGCCCACTGGCCGCACAAAAAGCCGATGTAGATCGCAAAGAGAAAGAGCACCAGCGCAAGCACCACGAACGTCCAGCTCATAGGCGCTACTCCCCGTGATGGTGGCCGCAGCAGCACTCGTGGCCGTCGTCATGGCCGTGGCCACCGCAGCACTCGTGGTCCTCGCCGTGGTGATGGCCACAACCGCACTCATGGTCCTCGCCGTGCTCGCCGCAACCGCAACCTTCCTCGTGAGCGCCATGTTCCTCGGGACGATACTGCGACCAGTCCAGACCGGCGGCGATGGCATCGGCCTCCTCCTTATAGAGGACCGTGATGGCCTGGGTGCCCAGCTTGGCGCCACCGATGGCGTCGAGCATGTCGTAGAGCGTAAAGGCCACGTCGGCGCCGGGCAGCGCGAGCTCGCGGTCGTCGGCGTAAGCGAGCGCCAGGCGCAGGTCTTTAATGAAGTGCTCGACCATAAAGCCGGGCTTGTAGTCGCCGTCGAGCGCCTTGGGCGCCAGGCTCTCCATGGCGCCGGACTTGCCGGTGCCGCCCAGGATCATCTCGCGGGTCTTCTCCAGATCCAGGCCGTTGAGCTCGGCAAATGCCATGGCATCGGCCATGCCGACCATGCAGGCGCCCAGCGACACCTGGTTGGCGAGCTTGGCCGCCTGGCCCTTGCCGGCGCCATCGAAGCAGCAGATGTTTGCCGCGAAGGTAGCCAGGATGTCGCAGACCGGGGCGATGTCGTTCTCGGTGGCACCCACGATAGCCGTGAGCGTGCCGGCGATCGCGCCCGACTCGCCGCCGGTGACGGGGCAGTCAAACGCCATGCGGCCGGAAACCTGGGCGGCCTCGGCAATGTCGCGCGCCAGCTCGGGGGAGCTCGTGGTGAGGTCGATCAGCACCGCGCCCGGCTTGGTGCACGCGAGCAGGCCGTCGCCCGCCAGGTAGAGCTCCTCGACCTCGGAGGGATAGCCCACCATGGTAAAGACGACATCGGCGTTCGCCACGGCGTCGGCCGGCGTATCGGCCCAAACGGCACCGCGCTCGATAAGCGCGGCGGCCTTGGACTTGGTACGGTTGTTGACCGTGACGGGATAGCCGGCGTCCAGGATGTGGCCGGCGATGGGGGCACCCATGATTCCGGTGCCGATGAATGCGACGGAGAGCTTGTTTGCCATGAAACCTTTCCTTTTGGGTTGGGTGTTGTTACCAGGTTGAATACTCGGCGCCAGTGCTTGAACTGTGGGGCGCCTGTGGTCGCAGCGCCTGCCTACTCGCCACGTACGCGACGCGCGATGCGATCGGAAAGCGAGGCCTTCTCAGCGCGGTTCTTGCCCCAAAACGCGCAGGCCACCATGCCGGGGCCCACGTGCGAGCCGATGGTGGGACCCACGGAGCTGCGAATGATCGTGACGTCGGCGCAGCCCTCCTCCTTGCGGATGGCGGCTTCGAGCCAGTCGCCGTCCTTTTCGGCATCGGCCGTCATAATGGCGATGGGCATGGTGCGATCGGGCACATAGTTCTCGCGGAACGACTTGAGAATGGACTTGAGCGCCTTCTTGCGACCGCGGTTGACGCCGATCAGCGACAGCGAGCCGGCCAGGTCGTAGGACAGCTCGGGTTTGACGTCGAGCTTTGCCGTGAGCTGTGCCGCCGCGGGCGGAATGCGGCCGCCGGCAGCCAGCGCGTCAAAGCTCTCGAGCGTAAAGTAACCGTGGACATAGGTCTTGGCCTCGTTTGCCCAGTCGACCAGCTGCTTGGCGGTCAGTCCCGCCGAACGCTGGCGCACGGCCTCAAGCGCCAAGAGCTCGCCGGTCGCACAGGGCAGAGCGTTGTCGACCACGTACAGCTCAAAGTTGGGATACTCGGCGCGCACGGCATCTGCCGCCTGGCACGCGGAGTTGTAGCTCGACGACAGCGCCGAGGTAAAGCACAGGTAGACCGTGGGCGTGCCCTCTTTGGCGCACTCGGTAAAGAATTCGATATAGCGACCGAGCGACACAGCCGAGGTGGACACGCGGGCGCCGGCGCGCATGCGGTCGTAGAACTCCTTGGGCGTGATGCTCGACCAGATGTCGTCCGTGCGCTCCTCGCCATCGATGATGAAGGGGAAGCCCAAGATATCGACATCGAGGTTCGCGGCGACCTCGGGGCTAAAGTCGCAGCAGGTATCGACGACGATGCGGCAGCGGTCAGAATGGCCGGCGGATGCAGCCTTGTCCATCAAAGCGACTCCTTACGTAAAAAGGCGGCCACCCGCATGGGATGGCCGCCAGCCGTTAACTCATGCAAGTTAACGTATTTTACTCGTCAAGTGTTTCGATACGGGGCTTGATGATGCCATATCCACCATTCTTACGGTGATACACCACATTGATGAGGCCAGTCGTCGCGTTCTCGAACACGTAGAAGTCGTGGCCGAGCAGATCGGTCTGCACCAGCGCCTGCTCCTCAGTCATCGGGGTGACATCGATGACCTTCTCGCGGACGAGCAGGTCGTCGTCCTCCTCGGGCAGCAGCAGGTCGGCCAGATCCTCGACACGCTCGACCGGTGCAACATCCGCTGCGCTGGCACCACCCTGGCGGTTGTCCACGACCTTGGTCTTGAACTTGCGCAGCTGGCGGGTGACCTTATCGGCGGAGAGGTCGATGGCGGCGTACATATCTGCACCATGCTCGGCAACGCGAATCACCGAACCGCGGGCGCGAACCGTAACCTCGACGATTGCCGGGTTGGGGTTCGAGGGATTCTTCTCATAGCGAAGTACAACGTCGACCGTCATGGGCTCGATATCGAAAACCTTGAGCGCCTCGCCGATCTTCTCATCCACATGCGCACGCAGAGCATCGGTTACCGTCGTCTTGCGTCCAGAAACCTTGATATCCATACGTGGCTCCAATCTGCCTCGGGGACTTACTGTACTGGCTATGTACCCATTGCCGTGCATTTAATCACGCGGATTCCCAAAGACCCGAATAACGATTGCTTGATACCGCATACCGAAGTCTCGCACTTTTCTGTGGCAAAGTGCGCTATAGGAGGGAGCCGGCGACTTTGTATTTGGTCCCGAAAATTGGCTTTGACCTGCTGGTTTTATAGAGATGAAAAAGCCGGGCTCCCCTGTTGGGGAAGCCCGGCAGTGCGTGTTGAAACCGTGAAGAGGCGTCTCTCCTAGCGCATAGGAGACGCCACCCCTAGCAATAACTAGCTATTAAGCTTGTTAATGTCGTCGTCGGTGATGGTGTCTTCCTGACTGGACGATTTGTCTTCGGAGGATGCGGTCTCATTGTTGGAATCGGAGGACTCGCTGCCGGAGGATGCGGAGCCAGACGACTGAAGGTTGACACCAGATACTGTCTTAGTGGTGAGGTCGTAGGGCATCGTGCCATACCAGACGCAGTGGACCGCCTCGAGCGTACCGTCGACCGTGATGCCGTCGAGGGCATCGCTCACGGCACGACACAGTTCGTCATTGGACGAGGCGCCCGCAACACCAAGCGTCGAGGGCGCCTCGAGCGCACCGACATAGGAGATCTCGCTCATCAGGCGTGCAAGGTAGCCGCCGGCCGTGGAGTCGCAGATCACATAGTCGACTTCGCCGGACTCGAGCGCCTCAAAGCACTCGTTGATGTTGGGGTAGGTCTTTTGGTTGGCGGTGATGCTCTGCTTAGCAAGCGCCTCCTGCGAGGCCGAGGACATCTGGACACCCAGAGTAGACGTGTTAAGGGTATCGGTGGAAACGTTTAGCGACCCACCATCGCTGGTTCTACCGAACACGGAAGCGGCATCGTACAGGCAGGTGCCGAGCGAGCTAACGTCCCCGTCCGTGGAGTTGATCTCGCCGATAAAGATATCAGCCTTTTTGTCGCCGAGCGCGGAACCTGCCGAGGACGCATCGACAAAGGCGACCTTAAGGCCCATGCGGCTTGCGAGGGCGCGGGCAGCGTCGACTGCATACCCCGTGAGCTCGCCGTCAGCGCCCTGCATGGCCTGCGGCGCATCGGAGGTATCGAGGGCGACCGTCAGGGTACCGGGAGTGACCAGGGCATCATCCGACACCGTGGGCGTGACGGTCTCGTACTCGATCTGGTCGATCGTGGGAGTCGTAAACGTAGACAGCGGGTTGAACGCGCATCCGCTCAGGCCCAAAACGGCGATGACCGCTGCGGTCCCAGCACCTAACCGAGCCGCGTGCATCAAGCTGCCCCTCACCATGTCCACTACCCTGCCTTCTGTGTCGTATACGATCCGTGCGTTGCGCGGAATATCAGATTGTTCCCACCAGCTGACCTGGTATTTGACCCCACACTTGCGCACCGGGGTGTTTGCTCGGGAGGCCGCAGCCACCTTCACGACTGGCCCGCTCGCCCGCGAGGCGGTATTGCCCCAAAGAAAGTAGAACGGACGGTGCGGCTTACATCTAGGACGCGCCATGATCGCGCCGCGCGCACGCGGTCGCTTACGTGGATCCCTTTGACCGCGTCTGTCTTGGACTAGGATGGACATTTCGTCCGTCCGCAACCACAGCCTGGCAGGAACGTAGCGCATTATAGCTAAGTTCAAGCTAAAGTTTAAGGTTAGGGGCGTCATTCGCACCGTGAGCACAGATTTCGCAGGTCGGAGCGGACCATTCATGCCCCCTTGAAGCTCGTCGCTCCCCTGCGGGGAGCTCCGAAGCACCTGTCCCCGGGTGCCGTGTGCAAAAAACATCAAATATGAGTACTGTTACCAATTTAGTGGCAGCGTTATTCAGCCTTGTAAGCCCTTTTTGATTTCCACGCAGCCTACTTGGCGCCAAGATACTCCACATTTGTTTATTATCTTTCCATTATTTGACCGTTCCCAGTTCGATAAACAGTGATTTTGCTGCTACTAATCTAGTAGCAGTACTCATATTTGCCATTTTTTGCACAGAGCCCCTGAACGAACCCCCTTTGAAGCCATACAACTAAGCTGGTTTAAGCCCAAAGCACGCTCGGAGCGTGTTCAGCAGAACATCTTGCTTCTTTCGACGAGCCTCCACGCGGTTTTGGTACCGCTTGCCCATGCGTTGATGGATACGCCATGCGAGTGCTTCCATCGCTTCCATGTCGCAAAGCATCTCGTTGTTGACGGT
>CAKUHM010000111.1 GCA_934655835.1 uncultured Collinsella sp.
GCATAAGGTTGCCTGCTCTACAGTCCTGCGCAAGACGAAGGCCACATTAAGTGGCCTTCTTTGCGTGCGGAACTCGCGACCAACCTTATGCCTCGCCCGCAGTCCCGGACCTTCCGGGTTCAAAGCGCGACACACCGGACTGGTTGTCTGATATAAAGATGGCGAAGGCCCCTTTCGGGGCCTTCTTTGTTAGAGGAATTCGCCTACTCGGTGGACTTCGGGTTCTAGGTCTACGTCGAATTGGTCTTTGACGGTTGTTTGGATGTGGCGGATGAGTTCGTCGACATCGGCGGCGGTGGCGTGGTCGGCGTTGACGATGAAGCCGCAGTGCTTTTCGCTCACCTGCGCGCCGCCGATGGCGTGTCCTCGCAGGCCGGCGTCCATGATGAGCTTGCCGGCAAAGTAGCCCTCGGGGCGCTTGAAGGTGGAGCCGGCGCTCGGCATGTCGAGCGGCTGCTTGTCCTCGCGGCGCTGGCGGTAGTCATCCATGTCGGCCTTGATCATCGCGGCGTTGCCCGGAGCGAGATTGAAAGTGGCCGAAAGCACGATGAAGCCGTCGTCGGCGATGCGGCTCTTGCGATAACCCAGGTTGAGCTCGTCGACATCGAACTCGATAATGCTGCCGCTACCGCGGGTGCCGTCGTCGAGCATGCGGGCGGGCTTGTAGACGCGCACGGACTCCAGCACATCGGCCATGCAGGCGCCGTATGCTCCGGCGTTCATGTAGCAGGCGCCGCCGACCGATCCGGGAATGCCCGAGATGGGCTCCATGCCGGTGAGACCGGCCTCGGCTGCCGCCGCGGCGACATCGGAAAGCAAGGCGCCGGCTGCCGCCGTGACGTGCGTGCCGTTGACCGTAATGTCGGAGAGGCCCTCGCCCAGCGCTACGACGACGCCGCGGATGCCCTTGTCGCCGACGAGCAAGTCGGAGCCGTTGCCCACGATGGTGAGTGGCAGATCGCAGCGATAGCAGGTATCGAGCGTGGCGACGAGGCCCTGCTCGGTATCGGGCGTGACAAAGACGTCGGCCGGGCCGCCGATCTTAAACGTGGTGTGCTCGCGCATGGGCTCGCTCATCAGCACGTTGTCCTCGCCGGCAACGCCAGCGAGCGCGCACAGCAGGTCCTCGTTAAAAAAGTCGTTCTCGTGCATACGAATATCCGCCTTTTGGTGGTCGTTGTCATCAATAGATTGCAATATACCCCACCCGGACGGATTTGGTGCGCTGGCGGCGATAAAACAGCCGTCCACCGGATTGGTAAAGTGTTTATCACCGAGGTAGAGGGGTAGTCGCTATACTTTCAAGAGATTGCGCGTAAACCCGGAAGGAGCGAGATGGCCAACAAAGTCACCCTCAAGCAGATCGCCCAGGAGGTGGGGCTTTCCCCCTCGTCGGTCTCGCTTGTTCTCAATAATCGGCCCTGTCGCATCTCGGAAGAAAACCGCAAACTTATCAAGGAGGTCGCGGCGCGCAACCACTATGTTCCCAACCAGATTGCGCGCAGCCTGGTCATGCGCGAGTCGCGCACGCTGGGCCTTATCGTCCCTAACATCGAGAGCCGCTTTTTTGCCTCGCTCGCCGGTAGCCTGGAAAAGCGCTGCCGCGAGGACGGCTATGCGCTCTTCATTACCAGCTCGGGCGGCAGCGCCGATGACGATCTGGAGCTGCTGCGCCAGCTGGTGACGCGCGGCGTTGATGGCGTCTTTCTGGTGGTGGGTGACGAGTTCTCCGACGACCGCGCCCTGCGCGAAGAAGTCAGCCACCTGCCCATCCCGGCGGTAATGGTCGACCGTGCCATTGAGGGGCTCGAGTGCGACAAGGTGATGTTCGACCACGAGATGGGCGGCTATATGGCCACCCGCTATCTGATCGAGCAAGGTCACCGTCGCATTGCCTGCTTGGTTAATGCCCGCCGTTCCAATACGGGTCGCAAGCGACTTGCCGGCTATGAGCGCGCGCTGCGTGAGGTTGGCCTGCCGATCGACGCACGTTTGGAGTTTGAGAGCGAGTACTACATTCCGAGCGCATACGAGGCCTCGGAGGCGGTGCTCGCAACTGACGCCACTGCCGTGTTCGCAAGCTCGGATAACATTGCCCTCGGTTTGCTCAAGCGTTTGCACGAGATGGGGAAGAGCATCCCGGGCGATATCTCGGTGGTGAGCTATGACAACTCGGCGGCCGACGTTCTCTTTGAGCCGGCGCTGACCGCGATTGAGCAGGACCCTGGTGTCCTTGCGGAGCATGCTTTTGGCTGCATGTCCAAGCGTCTTGCCGGTAGGGGCGGCAGGCGTGCCGAAGAGGTCGTTCTGGAGCCGGAGCTTATCGTTAAGGACAGCGTGCTCGAGCTTACTAAACACAACTAAACACGTTTATCAATTTGCAGAGACCGAATGTGGAGCACCTGTGACGTGCAATGCCGCAGGTGAATGTCGCGTTTTGCTAATCGATGGGATTGATAGGGGTGCTAAAACGTTTTTTCACCATGATAAAACGTTTTAGCAAATATACTAGTCCCAACGAAAGGTTGCCGTATCGGAGGGTGACCACACAGCGAAGGGACATAAACAATGGCTAAAACACTGGGGACGCCGTGGCAAAAGCTGGGCCACGAGGTGCCGGCTTCCGAGCTCGAGGGCGTCGACCTGTATTGGCGCGCATCGAACTATCTGTCCGTCGGTCAGATCTACCTTCGCTCTAACCCGCTAATGCGCCCCGACTTTGTCGACGAGAAAACCGGTGAGGTGCGCGATTTCGGTCGTCCGGACGTTAAGCACCGCCTGGTTGGCCACTGGGGCACCACGCCCGGCATCAACTTCCTGTTCGGTCACGTCAACCGTCTGATCGCCGACCACAACCAGAATGCTATCTTCTTGATGGGCCCTGGTCACGGTGGCCCCGCCGGTACTGCTCAGTCGTTGCTCGACGGCACCTACCGTGAGATCCGCCCCGACATCACCAATGACGAGGCCGGCCTGCAGAAGTTCTTCCGCCAGTTCTCCTATCCCGGCGGCATCCCGAGCCACTTTGCGCCCGAGACGCCCGGTTCCATCCACGAGGGCGGCGAGCTCGGCTACACGCTCAGCCACGCCTACGGCGCCGTTATGGACAACCCGAGCCTGCTGGCCGTGGCCGTGGTGGGCGATGGCGAGTCCGAGACCGGTCCGCTCGCGACCTCTTGGCAGTCCAACAAGCTCGTGAACCCGGCGACCGACGGCATCGTCCTGCCGATCCTGCACCTCAACGGCTACAAGATCGCCAACCCCACCATCCTTGCCCGCGTGTCCGATGAGGAGCTCACCAAGTTCTTTGAGGGCATGGGCTATAAGCCGCACTTCTTTGTCGCCGGCTTTGACGACGAGAGCCACGCAAGCATTCATGCGCGTTTCGCTGCCCTGTTTGAGCAGGTCTTTGACGAGATCTGTGACATCAAGGCCACCGCGCAGGCCCAGGCCGCCTCAGGCGAGACCGTGGTCCGCCCGGCCTACCCCATGATTGTGTTCCGTACGCCCAAGGGCTGGACTTGCCCCAAGCACATCGACGGCAAGAAGACCGAGGACTCCTGGCGCGCGCATCAGGTGCCGCTGGCGAGTGCCAAGGACACCCACGAGCACTTCCGCGTGCTGCGCGAGTGGCTGCGTTCCTACAAGCCCGAGGAGCTCTTTACGCCCGAGGGCCAGGTGCGCCCCGAGGTGACGGCCTTTATGCCGACCGGCGAGCTGCGCATCGGCGCCAACCCCAACGCGAACGGCGGCAAGGTGCGTCGCGAGCTCGAGCTGCCCGATATTCATGCCCACGAGGTCCCCGTCGCAACTAAGGGTCATGGCTGGGGCTCCACCGAGGCCGCCCGCGTCTTTGGTGAGTACACTGCCGACGTTCTGGCCAAGAACATGGATGACTTCCGCATCTTTGGTCCCGACGAGACCGCGTCCAACCGCCTGCAGGCTGCCTACAAGGTGACCAAGAAGCAGTGGGACGCCGGCTTCTACGAGGACGAGGCCAACGACGAGCTGCTGGCAGGCTCCGGTAAGGTCGTCGAGCAGCTGTCCGAGCACCAATGCGAGGGCTTCCTCGAGGCCTACGTGCTCACTGGCCGTTCCGGCGTGTGGAGCTCCTACGAGAGCTTTGTCCATGTGGTCGACTCCATGGTCAACCAGCACTGCAAGTGGCTCGAGGCTGCCAAGCGCGAGATTCCGTGGCGTGCCCCCATCAGCGGCCTTAACATTTTACTGTCGAGCCACGTCTGGCGTCAGGACCACAACGGCTTCTCGCATCAGGACCCCGGCTTTATCGACCTGCTGCTCAACAAGGCCAACGACACGCACATCGTAAACGCCTACTATCCGGCCGATGCCAACATGGCTCTCGCCGTGGCCGAGCGCGTCTACCAGTCCACCGACTGCGTCAACGCCATCTTCTGCGGCAAGCAGCCTGCTCCGACCTTCCAGACGGTCGACGAGGCCAAGGCGGAGCTCGCCGAGGGCGTTGCGACCTGGGAGTGGGCATCGACCGCCGACTCGCTCGCCGAGGCCGATGTCGTGGTCGCCACCTGTGGTGACGTGCCGACGCTTGAGGCTCTGGCTGCAACCGACATGCTGCGCGAGCTGGGCATCAAGGTATGGTTCGTCAACGTGGTCGACCTGCTCAAGATCCAGAACGTCTGCGAGAACGACCAGGCTCTCAGCGACGAGCGCTGGGCTGAGCTGTTCGGCTGCGGCGAGAAGCCCGTCCTCTTTGCGTTCCACGCCTATGCCGGCACGATTCGCCGCCTGATCTGGAACCGCCCCGGCCACGACGCCTTCCGCGTTCACGGCTACGAGGAGAAGGGCTCCACGACAACGCCGTTCGACATGCTGCGCCTGAACAACATGGACCGCTGGGCACTGGCCGCCGACGTGCTGCGCATGGTCGACGCCGATAAGTTTGCCGAGCAGATTGATAAGTGGGAGACATTCCGCACCGAGGCCTTCGAGTTCGCGTGCGATGAGGGCTACGATCACCCGGCCTTCACCGACTGGGTCTGGCCCGACGCCGCAGCCGCAACCGCTGCCGACGGCGCGCTCTCCGCAACGCAAATGACCGCAGGCGACAACGAGTAGGTAGGCATCCGGGACGGTCTCGCGCTGGGGCCGCCTCCGGGCGGGGAGACTTTGTCCGGGGAAGTGGGCGTCGCGAACTTCCCCGGACACAGTC
>CAKUHM010000112.1 GCA_934655835.1 uncultured Collinsella sp.
GTCGCGGATCTCCTCGGTTCGACCCTGATTCCAGAATTGGGTACCGATGTAGCCGCACGTACGACGGGCGACGTTCATCTTCTCCTGGTCGCGGTTGCCGCAGTTGGGGCACTCCCACACCAGCTTGCCGTCGTCCTCGACAATGCGAATCTCGCCGTCGTAGCCACACGCCTGGCAGTAGTCGCTCTTAGTGTTGAGCTCGGCGTACATGATGTTGTCGTAGATGTACTGCATCACGCGAATGACGGCCTTGAGGTTGTCCTGCATGTTGGGCACCTCGACGTAGGAGATGGCACCGCCCGGCGAAAGCTGCTGGAACATGCCCTCGAACTTGAGCTTATCGAAAGCGTCGATCTCCTCGGACACGTGGACGTGATAGCTGTTGGTAATGTAGCCCTTGTCCGTCACGCCCGGGATGATGCCAAAACGACGCTGCAGGCACTTGGCGAACTTGTAGGTCGTCGACTCCAGCGGCGTGCCGTACAGCGAGAAGTCGATGTCACTTTCGGCCTTCCACTCCGCGCACTTGTCGTTCATGCGCTGCATGACCGCCATGGCGAACGGCGTGCCCTCCTTCTCGGTGTGGCTGTGGCCCGTCATGTACTTGACGCACTCATACAGGCCGGCATAGCCCAGGCTAATGGTGGAATATCCGCCCACGAGCAGTTTGTCGATCGTCTCGCCCTTCTTCAGGCGCGCCAAGGCACCGTACTGCCACAGAATCGGTGCGGCGTCCGAAAGCGTGCCCATCAGGCGCTCGTGACGGCACAGCAGGGCACGGTGGCACAGCTCGAGGCGCTCGTCAAAGATCTTCCAGAACTTGTCCATGTCCTGATGCGAGCTCAACGCGACGTCGGGCAGGTTGATAGTCACGACGCCCTGGTTAAAACGACCGTAGTACTTGGGCTTGTTCGGGTCATAGTTCAGCGCGTTGGCAACGTTGTTAAAGCCGTTGCCCGAACGGTCGGGCGTCAGGAAACTGCGGCAGCCCATGCAGGTGTAGCAATCGCCATTGCCCGCGGTCTCGCCCTTCGACAGCTTGAGCTCGCGCATCTTCTTCTCGGAGATGTAGTCGGGCACCATGCGCTTGGCGGTGCACTTGGCAGCCAGCTGGGTCAGATAGAAGTACGGGGAATCCTCGTAAACGTTATCGTCCTCGAGCACGTAGATAAGCTTGGGGAACGCCGGGGTAATCCACACGCCGGCCTCGTTCTTAACGCCCTCATAGCGCTGGCGCAGCGTCTCCTCCACGATCATGGCAAGGTCGTGCTTCTCCTGGGCCGAGCGCGCCTCGTTGAGATACATAAAGACCGTCACGAACGGCGCCTGGCCGTTGGTGGTCATAAGGGTCACGACCTGGTACTGGATTGTCTGGACACCGCGACGGATCTCGTCACGCAGACGGTCCTCAACGACCTCACGGACCTTCTCGGCAGACGCGGAAACGCCGAGCTCCTCGAGCTCACGCGCGACCTCGCCGCGGATCTTCTGACGGCTCACCTCAACAAAGGGGGCAAGATGGGTCAGCGAAATCGACTGGCCACCGTACTGGGAGGAAGCAACCTGGGCGATGATCTGCGTGGCGATGTTGCAGGCCGTCGAGAAGCTATGCGGCTTCTCAATTAGCGTGCCCGAGATAACGGTGCCGTTCTGGAGCATATCCTCCAGGTTCACCAGGTCGCAGTTATGCATGTGCTGGGCGAAATAGTCCGAATCGTGGAAGTGAATCAGGCCCTCATTGTGGGCGTCCACAATCTCCTGGGGCAGTAGCACGCGCTGCGTCAGGTCCTTGGAGATCTCGCCGGCCATGTAGTCGCGCTGAACGGAGTTGACGGTCGGGTTCTTATTGGAGTTCTCCTGCTTGACCTCTTCGTTGTTGCACTCGATGAGCGACAGGATCTTGTCATCGGTCGTGTTCTTCTGGCGCTTCAGGCTCTGAACATAGCGATAGATGATGTAGTGGCGAGCGACCTCGTAACAGTCGAGACGCATGATCTCGTCCTCGACCAGATCCTGGATCTCCTCGACCGAAACGGTATGGCCGGCATTCTCGCATGCCTCGGCGACGTTTTGAGCCGCGTAGATCACCTGGCGGTCGGTAAGGCGAGAGCCCTCCTCAACCTCCAAGTTTGCAGCACGGATGGCATTGACGATCTTATCGATGTCAAAGACAACCTCGGTGCCGCTGCGCTTGATGATCTTCATCCTCTTGCCTCTTTCGCGTCGTAATCTCATTGCGCTTCAGAGCCAAACGATGCCCGGCCGGGCTTGCCCCTGCCTTGCGGCGCCGTCGCGCAATCTGTGTTCTCGATAAACCATAAGCCTCCATGCGGACATTCCCAGGAGCCGATCAAGCGGCTCAAAGATCTATCCGAATGGGGTGAGTAAGGTCTTCGTTCTCTGTCCGCCATCTATCATACGACAAAGACGCATCTATATCCTGTATTCTTTTTTTAGGTCAAACACAACATATAGTGTTTTAGCAGGTCAAGGCAATTAGTCTATTTGCAGACGCATTAAAAACGAGGGGTCTTTGGCAAGTCGGTAAAACGTTACCAGCACGGCTACCTGCATGGCAGTTATAAAACCCCCTTAGTCAAGCCGCCGACAAATCCTACCAAAACTAAGCCGCTCGCGCCAAAAGAATCCAAAAGATAATGCTTGACCAACATGTTGCGGTCGAATGCCGGCGGATAGGGCGACGGATCTGCAAACGCTCGGAAGACTGCAGTCCGACGCCCCGTCCGCCGGCATTCGATATGCAAAGGAGCTGTTATTTCTCGTCGCGAGCAATTATGCGACCGAGAGCCGCCGTAAAGGGATCGAGCAGCACACCGGCGATAACCACAAAGGCCCATCCCTTTGTAACAAGGCCCGCCCAGCGCGCGAAGAACGTACGGCCTTCAATCGTTCCGAATCCTCCCTGGAAGGCGATCTCGCCAAAACCGATCACCATAAATAGGAGCGTGGCACCGATGACCGTACCGGCAATCTTGTGTGATGCACTCCCCTGCTCAAAACCAAAAAAGTCTAGGCACATACCGACCGTTTTTCCAAACAGCGGAAGCGCGCTCAGAACCTCGGCAATCACCGTGGCCACGATGAGTTGTCCCCAAAAGCCCGTGGGGCTCGTCAGATCCAAGCCAGACGCCCCTTCAATGATGGGGAGAAACGCGCAGAGCAATAGCGGGTTGAAGAAGCCGTTGAGAATACCGATAACGCGGTTGACAGGTAACTTCATAGCCATAAGCCTTTCAAAGTCATTGATAGAAAGAGGGCCGCCGGCATATGTCGGCGGCCCCGATAAAACATGATGTGTGGTAAAGCAACTACTCGAGCGGCTACTCCGCCTCGCCGCTGGCCGCCATCTTCTCGGCCTCGGCAAGCTGGGCCGGGGTGAGCTTGCGATACTTAATGGCGCCAAAGACGACACAAGCCGCGCAGACGATCATGCCGGCGATGAACTTCTGGTCAATCGTTGCACCAAACGGCGATGTCACGGCCTCAAACACAATGGGAGACAGCGCCATGCCAAAGTTGATGCCTGCCATGCCAATGGCGAGGTTAAACGCACGTCCCTCGGGGGCAGAGTTGCCGGCGGCAAAATTGCCCTCCAGCGGCACGTAGGTCTCCTTGCCCAGTGCAACGACAAAGCCCGCAACGCACAGCACCATAAAGGCGGGCGCAACCAACGTCAGACCCAGGCCAACGAGCGTCACGCCCCACGCGATCGGCATAGCCAGGTTCTTAAACTTGGCGAACAGCGGACCGACAAAAAGGCCAGCTGCGATACCTGCAACTGTCATGACCGTCGAAGCGAGACCGGCCTCGACCGTGCCGCCAAAGCCACGGCCAACAACCAGCAGCGAGACATTGGAGCTAAAGAGCTGGAACGTGAGCACGAACACAAAGCTCATGACCGTGATGATAGCGACCTCTTTGGGCATATTGGCAAATACGTTGACCTTGCGCTTGGGCTCAAGATGACCCTCGGGAAGGCAGACGGCCTCGATCACGATAAAGATAATCATGATGAAGTACGCCGCATAGCTGTGGAACCACTCGGCAGAACCCAAAATGCCAGAAACCATCGTCCAGATAATGCCGCCCAGTGCAACAAAAGTGGAGTAGATGCCCATGACAAACGAACGCTGCTTGCCACCAAAGTAATCCGCGATAAGAGCGTCCGTTGAATTCTGAACGGCGCCAAGGCCAAGGCCCATGACCGCCGAGGCCGCAAGGACCTGACCGAGCGAATCGTGAAATACAAGCACCGAAGCACCCGCCAGCATCACGATAACGTGGCCGATAAGCGTCGTCTTCTTCTTGGACACGCGAGAAGCAAGCTGCGAAGACACAAGCATAGCGGACAGCGCCATCATCAACGGGATGATGCCGATGATCATCTGGACCGCAGCGATGTTCTCGTTGGGAAACGCGGCCGCGACGGAAGCCACGATAGGAACGGGCACCAACATGCCCATAATGCACATGGCGGCAGCGTAAATGCCAACCAGGTACTTGATCTTGGTTTTATCCATGATTCAATCCTTACGTTAAAAAGAAGTGAAACAGGGCGACCGAAGCATCACCGCCGATCGCCCTAAGCACGGTGTTATCGGTCGTTAAACCCAGAAAAGACGGGCTTTCCACTGTACGTAAGCGCCTCCTCGGCGCCATCGAGTACGCGACAGGCGCCAGCAGCCATCGCCTCGAGCTCAAACTCGCCGGGATAGGCAGATACAGGGGCAATCCAAGAACAGGCGTCCTCGATGGCGGCAACGAGTTCCTTGCTGTGAACCATGCCGCCTCCAAGCAAGATGCCATCGACTTCGCCCTTAAGAACGCACGCCATCTCGCCGATCCATTTGCAGATCTGGTAGACCATCGCATCCCAAGCGCGGGCTGCGGCGGCATCGCCTGCGGCAGCGCGCTCGCACACTTCGACACCATCGGACGTGCCCAGCAGATCGACAAAACCGCCGGTCTTCATGCAGTGGGCACGGGTCACGTCAAGTCCATGTTCTGCTGCGTACTTCACAACCTCAATCGCAGGGACCGAGCCACAGCGCGTGGGCGCCATGGGGCCTTCGCCGCCAACGATGTCGTTGCCGTCGACCATCTTGCCCTTAAGGTGGGCAGAGATTGAAATGC
>CAKUHM010000113.1 GCA_934655835.1 uncultured Collinsella sp.
GGCTACCCGCTGCTGGTGCGTCCGAGCTACGTGCTGGGCGGCCGCGGCATGATGATCGCCTACGATGCCGAGCATCTGCGCGATTACATGGCCGAGGCTGCGCGCATCAGTCCCGACTACCCGGTGTATCTGGACCGCTTCCTAGAGGGTGCGATCGAGTCCGACGTCGACGCCCTGTGCGATGGCGAAGAGGTCTACATCGGCGGCATTCTGGAGCACATCGAGGAGGCCGGCATCCATTCCGGCGACTCCGCGACCTGTATCCCGCCGTTCAGCTTTAGCGAGAGCCTGCAGGCAAAGCTTCGCGAGACCACGCGCCGCATCGCGATGGCGCTGGGTGTACGCGGTCTGGTCAACGTGCAGTACGCCATCAAGGGCGAGACTGTCTACGTGATCGAGGCCAACCCGCGTGCCAGCCGTACCGTGCCGTTTATCTCCAAGGCCACCGGTGTGCCGCTGGCCAAGTGCGCGGCGCGCATCATGGCGGGCGATTCCATCGCGAGCCTGGGCCTGCCGAGCGACGAGCGCCAGCTCGATTGGTTCTGCATGAAGGAAGCCGTTATGCCCTGGGGCCGTTTCCCCGGTGCCGACGTCATCCTGGGGCCCGAGATGAAGTCGACGGGCGAGGTCATGGGTATCGCCAAAAGCTATCCCGAGGCATATGCCAAGACGCAGCTGGCGATTGACTACAAGCTGCCCGACCCCAGCAGCGGCAAGGTGTTCATCAGCGTGTGCGACCGCGACAAGCGCCACATCCTTTCGGTTGCGCGTATCCTGCGCTACCTGGGCTTTGACATCTGCTCCACCGAGGGTACGGCGCGCGTGCTGCGTGGAGGCAACGTGACGTGCGAGATCGTGGAGAAGATTAGCGGCCCGCACGACGGCGAGCGCCCCAACATCGGCGACCTCATCGCCGATGGCAAGATCGCGGTGATCATCAACACGCCGTACGGTCCGGGCTCGCGTGGCGACGGCTATCTGTTGCGCACCGAGGCGGTGCGCCGCGGTGTGACCTGCGTGACCGCGATGTCTGCGGCCAACACGTACGTGAGTGCCATCGAGGCGGTGCGCGAGGACCAGCAGGGTCACGGCAGCGCCAACGACATGGGCATGGACGTCATCGCCCTGCAGGACCTGCCGCAGTACACGGTGTAGGCTGACCTGTCCGGCCGGGGCGGAGGGGCCGAGATTTCCCCCCTTTCGCTCCGGCTGCAAGCAGAGTCGCTCAGGAGGAAACTCGGCCCCTCCGCTCCGGCCTGCGGTGACTTGGCTGCACCGTGTGCTGCCGAAGGGGCTTTGCGCGATGACTGGGACTGAAGAATATGGTGCGCGTCGGCCCTGCCGTTCATTCGAACGACAGGGCCGACGTTTTTGGATGGGGTCTCCTGGCGAATTTTCATTCGCCAGGAGACTTTTTGCCAGGGGCGAGACATGTCCTTGGACAGTTAGTTCAGATACGTATTTTTCAGGGGCCCTGCGGAGGCCGTTTTGAGCTCAATTGAACAGTTTTCGGTGGCCTAAGCCGATAAAGACGCTTGGACAAGGGATAGAAAAGCCCATTCTTGGCTCCAAGACGGCTTCGAATCGTTGTCTATGCATCTAAAAGTGCGGCCAAAAAAATACGTATCTGAACTAACTGTCCACTACCCATTGCCGAAGATTTGGCGCAGTGCCGTCCGTCCTAAATTTCCGGCTGAACAGTTCTGTACACGGCATAAAACGACTGAAAAAGAATGATAAAATGAATTCGTAAACGAATTCATTTTAGGAGGATCATATGCCTGCCTTACAGATGCTCGACAATCTTGTTCCTATTAGCGATTTCAGCCACGGTAAGGGCTCGGCCGCCTTTTCGAAGGTTGGGGACGATAATCCTGTTGTGGTTCTTAAACACAATAAGCCGGCGTTTGTTATTGTGACGCCCGATGAATACAGGGAGGCGAAGCGCGCGGAGGAGGATCTTGCTTTGTTGACGCTGGCTCTTAAGAGGGTTGCTTCGACAAGCGATGATGAGCTCGTTTCCCTGTCTGACGTTATGGCGGATTTGGGTGTGAGCCAGGATGAACTCGATCAGATGGATGAGGTTGAGTTCGAATGAGTGAGTATGGGGTCGCCTTCTATCCAGACGCTATCAAAGATATCAAGCGTCTGGACGGCTCCCAACGGAAGAACGTGCTTAAGGCAATAGAAAAAGTCAGGGCAAATCCAGCGCCACAGATCGAAGGTGGATTCGGCAAGCCTCTTGGAAACAAAGCGGGCACTGATTTGACTGGCTTTATGAAAATCAAGCTCAGAGGAAGTGGCATTCGGATCGTGTACCGCCTCATCAAAATCAAAGGAAAAATGGCCGTCGTCGTGGTGGGCGCTCGTGAAGACATGGAAGTGTACCGAATAGCTCAAAAACGAGCAGCCGATTTTGAGATTTGGGCTGAAGAAAATCTCTAGCTTCATGGATGAAAGACCGACATGCAGTGATGCGCTTCTGGTGCGTGAGTTTTGCAAAGCTCTGGCGATTCGGGGATTCGCCAGAGCCTTTTCCTGTCCGTGGAGTAATCCTCTTGGACAGTTAGTTCAGATACGTATTTTTCCGAGGTCGCGCGGAGGCCGTTTTAAGCTCAATTGAACAGTTTTTGGTGCCCCGAGCCGATAAGGATGCTTGTCCAAGGGAGAGAAAAGGCCATTCTTGGCTCCAAGACGGCTTCGAATCGTTGTCTACGCATCTAAAAGTGCGGCCAAAAAACGTATCTGAACTAACTGTCCACACCTCTCCGTCAACCTCTCATTCCAAAGCCAAATCAGCCAACGTACGTCATGGCAATATCCGGTAGGTCGCAGGGTGCTCTGCTGCGGTCCGGTATTTTCATCTGAACGACTTTGCGAAGCAACCGGAACCCATTTATTTTGGCCAACGTACGTCATGGTAATCCCCGGTAGGTCGAAGGTGCTCTGCGGCGGTCCGGTGTTTTCATCTGAACGACTTTGCAAGGCAAGGGGAGCGAAGATAAAAACCCGGCGCGCCGCGGGGCACCCGGGGACCGCAGGGACGGGAGCAGCTATACTACTCTCAGTAGTTAAGGGTCGCGGATTCGCCGCGTCACCGCTCTCAACAGGAGGTCTTTGTTTATGGCAGATCAGAAGCCG
Source organism: uncultured Collinsella sp. (assembly GCA_934655835.1). Next base: position 3,142 of record CAKUHM010000113.1, read on the forward strand.
GTTGTCGGGATCATCATGGGCTCCAAGTCCGATCTGGGCGTTATGGAAGGTTGCACTGCCGAGCTCGAGGCGCTGGGCGTGCCCTATGAGCTCGTGATCGCGAGTGCGCACCGCACGCCGGCGAAGGTCCACGAGTGGGCCTCGACTGCTGCCGACCGCGGCATCAAGGTGATCATTGCCGCCGCTGGCAAGGCTGCTCACCTGGGCGGTGTCGTGGCTGCGTTTACCCCGCTGCCGGTTATCGGCGTGCCCATGAAGACGAGCGACCTGGGCGGCATGGACTCGCTGCTGTCGATGGTGCAGATGCCTTCGGGCGTGCCCGTTGCCTGCGTTGCCATCAATGGTGCTAAGAACGCCGCTATCTACGCCACGCAGATTCTGGGCGCCTGCGACCCCGAGTATCGCAAGGTTATCGAGAAGATGAAGCAGGAGATGGCTGACGCCTAAGCGTTCCGCCGTTTCACCGCAGTATAAGGAGAGCCATGTCCGATTATCAGGGAAAACGATTCAAGGCTTCTCAGATTCCCGATCCGTCGAAGCCGGGTGCTGCCCATGCGGCGCAGCAGGGTCGGACATCCTCTCCTCAGCAGCCGCGCGCGCCGCGCCCCGTGACACCGGCGACGCATCGTCGACAGGACGCGCCGGCCGCATATCGTCCTTCGTCTTATAGCTCCGCTAAGAAGCCGCCCCGGTCTTCATCGCATGCCGCGCCGTCGGATTACGCCGAGCCGCCGCGCAAGAAGCGCCGCTCCGTCATCCCCATCCTGCTCATCATCATCGGCATCGGTCTGATTGTTGCCGCCGCTGCCATCTTTATCAATGCGCAGATTGGCTACAAGCAGGCGAGCGAGTCGTATCAGAAGATCGAAAAGCAATATGTGAGCGACAAGGACGCCAGTGGCGTGCCGATTATTGACTTTGATGCGCTTGCCCAGACAAATCCAGAGGTCGTGGGCTGGATTTATGCGCCGGGAACCAATATCAACTACCCCGTGGTGCAGACCAACAACAACTCCAAGTACCTCAATACGCTGTTCGACGGCACATCCAATGCGTCCGGTGCCATCTTCTTGGATAGCGATGATACCGCGCCTGGCATGGTGGACCAGCAGACTACGATCTACGGTCACCATATGAACGACGGCTCGATGTTCAACGTGATTTCGGACACGACTGACCAAGCGACATTCGACAGCATTGAATATGTGTACTACATCACGCGTGACGCAACGTATAAGCTACGCCCGCTGGCGACCAAGGTCGTTGAGGACACGTACGCCAAGGCGCGCACGCCCAACTTTGAGGGCGATGATGGGCTGACGAATTATCTGTCCGAGATGCTCGACGGCGCCTCGGCCGTGGCGAGCGACGCCACCGATCGCGCCGCTTCGGCAACCAAGGTCGTAACGCTCGTGACCTGCCGTTCGCTGTCGCTGAGCAACACGCGCGCCGTCATGGTGCTCACGCCGGTCGAGGAATAAGTTGTTCGAGAGTAGCTAAAAAGCCCCGTCCCAAATTGGCTACTCGACGACGGTAAGGGAGAAACGATGCTCGAGAGTGGCAAATTGATGCCTTCGATTGATGCTTGGCTGCGCGAGGCCAAGGCCGATGCTTCGGCGGCAGGCTGTGGGATGTATCTGACGCATAACGGTGTGGTGCGCGCGACGCCCAAGGCCGAGGTGCGCGGAGTCGAGACCGATGGCGTGGCGCCAGGCCACAGGGTGGGCGGCATGGTCTTTGACTACGACGCCGAAAAGGTACGGTCTGCTATCGAGGCCACGCGCGCGATGCCGGGTATCGGCTATGTGCGCGTGTGGCTGGCAAGCGGCGAGCTTGCCGTAGGTGACGACATCATGCTCGTGCTTATCGGCGGGGACATTCGCCCGCACGTGGTCGATGCACTGCAGGCGCTCGTTGGCACCATCAAGAACGAATGCGTGAGTGAGGTCGAGCGCGAGGCATAGAGGATTGCGTCGATAGAAGGATCGTTTATAAA
>CAKUHM010000114.1 GCA_934655835.1 uncultured Collinsella sp.
GTCCTGCGGAGCCTCGTCGGAGTTCGGGTCGGGCGCAGGGTCCGGTTCAGGCTCGGGCACAGGCGCAGGCTCGGGCGCAGGCGCAGGCTCGGGCTCCGGCACAGGTGCGGACTCGGGCTCCGGCGCAGGTGCGGGCTCGGGCGTAGGTGCGGGCTCTGGCGCAGGCTCGGGCTCTGGCGCAGGCGCGGGAGCAACATCCGGAGCATCGTAGCCTGCAGGGGCAGCCTTCTTTTCGAAGGGCAGCACGAAGGTCAGGACGTCGTCCTTGTCCTCGTCGGCCCACTCGCTTGCGTAGCGCGCTACCCAATAGCCAACGGCACGATGCTTGAGCATGCTGCCAAAGACCGTGAGGAATACCGTGACAAACGCCGTCAGCACCAAGAACAATACGAGCGTAATGCCACCGCCGGTAACAAGCGCCTCAATAGCCGTAGGACGGTAGTAGTAGCTATACATACCGACAGAGGCAATGGTGCCAAAGACGAGCGTCAGGATCCATGTGACAACGTTGGCGACCAGACCCGTCAAAAACTCGGGAAGGAACGATGCGCAGAACAGCTTGGTCTTATTGTTCTTAAAGGCCGCCCAGACCTTATCGAGCGAAAACGCGCTCTCGACGCGACCGGTCACCGCAAAGTGCATCACGGCGATGTCGGCGAACATAGTAAAGAAGACACCCAGGACCGCCGTGGCAATCATAGCCAGAACAAACAGGCCCAGCGAGCCAAACAGCGCGGCCTCAAGCGCATAAGAGCCGTAATACGAATACGAGCCCGCGGCACCAATTACCACGCTCTCCACCAGCGAAAGCGCTACACCAATAACGGGAATAGCCGCGATAACCTTGAGCACGCTCGAAATAACACCCGAAAAGACGCCAAGGCCAAACGACGTGGAGCGCATCAGCGGACGATCCATGCCGTCATCGACCTTAAGCGACAGGTCGCGACCCCACTCGATGCCAAAGCCCGAACCGCACACGCTCGCCACGTAAGCGGCCAAAAAGCCGATGGCAGCTGCAATACCGCCGATAACGGGAATAAACAGCACGAGCACCGACACGACACAGATAAGCGCCGGCAAAAAGGCAATCTGGCATACGCGCTGCAGCACGCCCGGAGTCTTGGTCATATCCTCAAACGCCTGAGCCGTGCAGCCCTTGGACACGTTCATGACAGGTTGAGGGGCAAACTGCTGAGGCTGACCCTGAGGGGCGGAGGCTGCAGTGCCGGCATTGGGGGCACCACACACGCCGCAGAACTTGTCGTTATCACCCATAGGGGCGCCACACTGCGAACAGAACATCGAAATCATCCCTTCGTATCTAGAGCGAATCACCTGGATCGCGAACGATGTCTTAGGCATCATTATCACCCAATGTGGGGACAAATACTCTTAGATGACGTATTTGCAACGCGCGGGGCACTTTTCGATTGTTTGATGAGTGCGTCCGCGCTAGTTCGTTCCGCGGAAGCCCTTGCCGACGATCTCGGAACTGTCCACGATGGTGATAAACGCGTCCGGATCGATCTCGCGGGCATAGCGACGCAGCTGCACGGCCTCGCGGCGGCTCAGCACGCTCATGATCACCGTTACGCACTTGCCCGAGAAGGCACCATAGCCGCGGCTGATAGTTGCCGTACGGTTGAGATGCTTAACGATAAACTCCTCGACTTTGCGCGGCTCGGAGCAAATGACCGTGCAGACCTTGCGCAGGTGAATGCTCTCGATGGCCTTATCGACCACAAGCGTCTTGGCAAACAGGCCAAGCACGCAGTACAGACCGACGCGCGGACCGTACAGGAAAGCAGCGATCGTCACGATGCCGATATCCACCAGCAGCAGCGCACGGCCGATCTCGAGCGTCGTGCGGCGCTTGAGGATCATGGCGAGAATGTCCGTGCCGCCCGTCGAGGCGCCAATGTCGAAAACGATGGCGCTGCCGAGCGCCGGTAGAATCACGGCAAAGCACAAGTCGAGCCACATATCGCCCGTTAGCGAAACATCCGTCGGGATAAAGAGCTCAAACAGCGATACGTAGGCGGAAAGTGCAAACGAGGCGAAGACGCTCCACAGGATTGCCTTGCGCTCCAAAAAGATAAAGCCCAGGACGACGAGGACCGCGTTGATGATCCACATAAAGACACCGACTGGCAGGGTCGGGAACAGCGTGGAAAGAATAACCGAAACGCCCGAGGTGCCGCCAAAGGCAAAGTGGTTGGGGGTCTTAAATGCAACGATGGCAAAGGCCGTGAGGATCAGGCCCAAATTGAGCTCGGCAAAAAAGCGCGGAAAGCCCGGCTCCTGACTGCGCTTTTGACCGGCACGCTCGCCGCGCTCGATATCGGCGCGATCGACCACACGCTTCATCGGCACCACGGGAGGACGATGCGCCTCCTCGGCAGCGCGCGATGCCGCCTCTGCCGCAGCGGCCTCAATGGCCCATGCTTTGCTCTCTGCTTCGTGTTCGTCGGCCATTACGGCAACCCCTCGTTAACAATTTGGAAACAATGCGCCCATTAGGGTAACGCGGAACGCAGCGATTGCAACCCTTAGTTAGACAAGCGGTATACCTACATCAGGGACATACAAATAACGGCCGGCAGCGCATGCGTCTGCACTGCCGGCCATTTGACGTTTTGGCAGATAAAACCTGCAAAAACGAACCTGTCCCTAACTGGTAGGTTACTCGTGCTGGTTGGTGCGGTGCTCGTACTCCTCGGGCGTGATGACATCCTCGATGCGCAGGTTGACGCCTGCCACCTCAAGGCCGGTCATCGCGGCAAGGCGCTCAGTCACGCGCGCCTTGACATCGTCGAAGATCGCGGGCGCATAGGCGCCGTACTCGATGATGACGGAGATGTTGACGACCACGCGATTATCATCGGTGACCTCGACCGTCACGCCCTTGGTCAGATTCTCGGCACCAAACTGCTCCTGCACAAAGTGCATAAGGTTGCCCTTCATGCCCAGAACGTGCGGAACCTCGCGAGTGGCCATGGCAACGATCTTCTCGATCACGCCGTTGGAATAGGTCAGCGAGTCCTCGGACTCATCCGCTTCCTCGTCGTCCTCGTCCGCATCGTCGGCGGGTTCGGCCTCGACGAGGGCCTCGTCCTCGAGCGTCACATCCTCAGCTTCGGCGACGACCGCCTCGTTCTCCTCGAGCTCGGTATCGGCTACATCGACCTTCGTATTAAAAGCCATGGTTCCTCCTTATGCCTGCCGCGGATGCGACAGTCGAATACATATTAGCGGCCACTAAACAGACGGCCGAAGAAGTTGACGATCCCGTTCTCGCCGTCGCGAATTTGGCCGATCACAGCGCCGATCAGCACGAAGAATGCAATGACGAGCGTGTCCCACAGGCCCAACGTGAGCACCAACACGGCGAGGATAAAGCCGGCGACGGCGCCAAGCGTGGTGTTGGGATGACGCACAGCATAGCTCCAGATGGCAGCGCCCGTACCCTTGATGAGACCCATAGCCTCGTCAAAATCCGCGGTTGCCGCGTCTTGCAACTCAGTTGCCTCCGCTTTGGAATCAACAGGTTCGTTCGCCGGCGTGGCGCTCTGGTCAATCGTCAGGCGCGGCGTACGAGCGGTCTTATCTTGATTGGTATCACTCACCGGAAACCTCCACGGTCTGGACGGTAGTCTTGGACGGCAAAAAACGGACGCGCGTGGTCGTACCCGGCGTGCCGAGCATGGTGTCGCAAGCTTCTTCGATGCGCTGCTGCATCGCGGTAGCCAGAGATGCCACGTCCTTATCGTCAAGCGCGATAGCCTCGACCTTAAAACGGACGTGCGAATCGTCGGGGCCTTGGACGCGGGCCTCGACATGCTCGACCATCACGCGGTCGTCGCGCTCGGCAGCAACCCTGGCGCACGAAGAAAGCGCCGCAAGGGTAACCTCGATATTGCGCTCCCCCGCCGGATGCACGCAGGACGGCTCGCGACGGGCGAACATCAGGCGGAAAAAGCTTACCAGCACGCCGATCGCCACGACGCCGGCGCACGCCGTGACGACGATACGCGGCATGGGATCGCGCATCAGCAGCATAAAGCGATACGTATACGGCCCCCAAAACTGGCAGACAAGCGTACCCAGCGCCACGATGGTGGCGGCAAGATACACGATCGCTAGGGCTCGTTTGAGTACGCGCACGCGGCGCTCCCTTCAAATCTCGGCTCTCGAAATGCAAAACGGTTCGCATCATTAGTTCGCATCATTATAAAAGAGCCGGGTCCGGTGCTCTACGCACGCGGATCCGGCTCATCTATTCCACGAGGCTTGCATGCTCGCTTCATTATGCCCAGATATGCACGGCTTAACCCGTGCGGGCGCTACTCCTCCTCGAGGGCAGCGATGACCTCGTCGGTCATGTCCATGGTGCTATAGACGTCCTGGACGTCGTCGAGCTCCTCGAGACGGTCGATGAGGCGCTGAACCTTCTTGGCGTCGGCGCCGGAGACCTCGGTCGGGGTGGTCGGGACCATGGTGGTCTCGGAACCCTTGACCTGGATGCCCTGCTCCTCGAGAGCCTTGGAAACAGCCATGACGTCGTTGGCAGTAGTCCAGACGATCCACTCCTCGCCGGCATCCTCGTAGTCCTCGCCACCGGCCTCGGCGATAGCCATCATGAACTCATCCTCGTCACCGGCAGCACCGTTGGCGATCATGGTCTCCTTCTTGGCGTTCTCGTCCAGGATCTCCTTGGCGACGACGATCTGGCCCTTGCGCTCAAACTGGAAGGCGACGGAGCCGGAGGTGCCCAGGTTGCCACCAGCGTGGGAGAAGGCGGAACGGACATCAGCGGCGGTACGGTTGCGGTTGTCGGTCAGGCAGTCGACGTAGACGGCGACACCGGCGGGACCGTAGCCCTCGTACACGATGTTCTCGTAGACGGCGGCGTCAGCGCCCGAACCAAAAGCCTTGTCGATAGCGGACTTGATCTTGTCCTTAGGCATGGACTGAGCCTTGGCCTTGGCAACGGCAGCGGCGAGGCTGGCGTTGTTCTCGGGCAGCGGGTCGCCGCCGAGACGGGCAGCAACGGTGATGTTGCGGCTCAGCTTGG
>CAKUHM010000115.1 GCA_934655835.1 uncultured Collinsella sp.
CCAACGTTTCGAGTACGTTAAACCCGTCAACGGTCGATTTTCACCCGCGAACGGTCTTTATACTAATTAGCAATATAAGCAACGTATAAGACGTTATAATGACCATAACGAAAAGGAGGAGGCAAGATGAATCAGATCATTCTCGCATCTCATGGCGGCCTGGCCGCAGGCGCCAAAGACACGCTCGAGATGGTTCTCGGCGACGTGTCGAACGTCCACGTCGTGTCGCTTGCTCGTGACGACAAGGAGCCCATCACCAATAAGGTGGACGCCATGATCGCCACGTTCAACGCGGACGACACCGTCTATGTGCTGACCGATATGCTCGGCAGCTCGGTCAACAACAGCATGGTCGAGCTTTCCAAGAACGGCACGAAGTTCACGGTTGTCAGCGGTTTCAACATTCCGCTGGCACTGACGCTTGCTATGAGCCCCGTCCCCGTCAAGGGCGCCGAGCTCGCGGCCCTCATCAACGAGGCCCGCACCGGTCTGACCAACCCCAACGCCCCGGTCGAGGTTGCTCCCGCAGCCCCCGCCAAGAAGGCCAAGGCCGCCCGTCACAACGCCGGTCCCGCCAAGATCGTCCTCGCACGTCTTGACTACCGTCTGCTGCACGGCCAGGTCGTCTTTACCTGGACCACCAAGGTTCAGGCCGAGCGCATCATCGTCGTCGACAACGCTGCCGCCAACGATGACATCAAGAAGGGCGCTCTTAAGCTTGCCAAGCCCCAGGGCGTGCGCCTGAACGTCTTCACCGTCGAGCGTGCCCTCGCCAAGATGGACAAGCTCAACACCCTCGGTGAGCGCGTCATGTTCGTCTTTGGTAACACCGCCGAGATGCTGCAGTTCTGCCAGGGCTACAAGCTCGACGCCATCAACCTGGGCGCCACCGCCAACCACGACGGTGCCGATCAGGTCGGCGGCAAGGATAGCTCCGTCTTCCTCGACGCCACCCAGAAGGCCGACGTCAACCAGCTGCTCGACATGGGCATCAAGCTCTACGTCCAGCAGACCCCTACGTATCAGAGCGTCGACATCGACGCCAAGCTGTAATCAACCAGGCTTTTGCCTGACTGAAAGGAGAAGGGTATGAATACGTTCATCAGTGCGGTGCTCGTCGGCCTCGTCGGCGTGTTCTGCATGTGGGACTCCCGCCTGCTCGGTCGTCTTAACTTCGAGCAGCCCCTCGTTGGCGCTACGCTCGTCGGTCTGCTGCTGGGCGACGTGCCCACCGGCCTTGCCGTCGGTGCCGCCGTCGAGCTCGTGTCCATGGGCCTGGTGCAGGTCGGCGCAGCCGTTCCGCCCGATATGGTCCTGGGCGGCATCGTCGCCGCTGCCTTCGCATGCCTGACCGATGCTTCCGCCGAGACCGCCATGACGATCGCCATCCCGGTCGCCGTCCTGGGTCAGCTCCTCGGCATTGTCTTCCGTTCCATCATCGCCGCCCTCACCCATGTGGCCGATAGCGCGATCGATAACGGCAAGTTTAAGACCGCCTACCGTATGCACATCTGCGCCGGCTCCGGTCTGTACGCCATCATGTACTTCCTGCCGATCTTCCTGGCCGTCTTTGTTGGCACGGACCTGGTCCAGGCCATCGTCAACATGGTTCCCGAGTGGCTGTCCGTTGGTCTGAACGTTTCCACCAAGATCATGACCGCCTATGGTTTGGCCCTGCTGCTCACCATGATGATCAAGAAGGGCATGACTCCGTTCCTGTTCATCGGCTTCCTGCTCGCCGCCTACCTCAACCTGTCCGTCATCGCGGTCGCTCTGATCGGTGTGTGCCTGGCTGTCGTCTTCATGGGCTTCAAGTTCAACGGTTCCCATGCAGCCGCCGGTGTCGATTCCGACTACGATCCGCTCGAAGACGACGAAGACTAAGGAGGAACACACTATGGCAACCGCAACCAAGGACGTGTCCCTGAACAAGAAGGTCAGCCAGTTCTTCTGGCGCTCCTGGGCCATCCAGGCCTCTTGGAACTACGAGCGTCAGATGAACATGGGCTTCCTCTACGGCATGGTTCCCACGCTCGACCGCCTCTATCCGGATGAGTCCGACCCCAAGCAGCTCGCTGCTAAGAAAGAGGCTTACCACCGTCACATGGCGTTCTACAACTGCACCCCGCAGACGAGCGCTTTCGTCCTCGGCCTCGCCGCCTCCATGGAGGAGGAGTACGCCAAGGATCCCGAGAACTTCGACCCCGATTCGATCAACGCGGTCAAGACCTCGCTCATGGGCCCGCTTTCCGGTATCGGTGACTCCTTCTTCCAGGGCACTATCCGCGTCATCGCCTTTGGCCTGGGCGTTCAGCTGGCCCAGCAGGGCTCCATCATGGGCCCGATCCTGGCCATGCTCATCTCCATCGTCCCCTCCGTGCTGATCACGTGGTTCGCTGCCAAGATCGGCTACCAGGGCGGCCACGAGTATCTGAGCAAGCTCCAGGGCGGCGACCTCATGGAGAAGCTCATGTATGTCTGCGGCATCGTGGGTCTTATGTCCGTGGGCGGCATGATCGCTACGCTGATCGGCGCCACCACCCCGCTGCAGTTCGCTGACGGCACCGTCGTTATCCAGGACATCCTGGACGGCATGATGCCCCAGATGATCTCCCTCGGCCTCACCGGCCTTATGTACTGGCTCATCAAGAAGAACGTCAACACCGGTTGGCTTCTCGTGATCGCCATCGTGGGCGGCATCGCCCTCTCCGCGGCCGGCATCCTGGCCTAGTCGCGACCAAGCGTCTAACCGCTTTCCCCGGGGAGCCTGCCTGGCATCCCATACCCCAGGCAGGCTTCCATCCCTAAATGTGTCAAAGGACAGTCCCTTTGGCACATCCTCAACGGGCTGGCGACTCGGCCCCAATCACGGTAACCCTGCGAGCGTCCGGCAATGTGGCGCCGCAAAAATCGAAAGGAATGTGTCAGATGTACGAGATCGACCTTAACCTCCCTAAGCAGATCGTCGCTGACGTCCTGTCCAACCACGAGATCCACAGCGTCGCTTTCGTCGGCTGCGGTGCTTCCATGTCCGACCTGTACCCCGCCAAGTACTTCCTGGCCAACAACACGGACAAGCTGAACGTTCAGATCTTCACCGCTAACGAGTTCAACTACGACACGCCTTCCTGGGTCAACGAGCACACCTTCGTGATCACCTGCTCCCTCGGTGGCTCCACGCCCGAGACCGTCGAGGCCAACAAGACCGCCAAGAAGCACAACTGCCCGGTCGTCTCCCTCACCAACAAGGCTGGCTCCGCTCTGACCGTCGACGCTGACCACGTCATCGTCCACGGCTTCCATGCCAACTTTGCCGCCAAGGCCGAGAAGCCTGGCTACGCCATCGCTCTTGCTCTCGAGATCCTGCAGCAGACCGAGGGCTATGACAAGTACGACGACATGATCACCGGCCTCACCAACGTCTTCGACCTGTGCGAGAACGCTGCTCAGTCCTGCAAGAAGCTCGCCAAGAAGTTCGCTGAGGACTTCAAGGACGACAAGATGATCTACTTCATGGCTTCCGGTGCTTCCGAGAAGATGGCTTATTCTCACGCCGCCTTCCTGTTCACCGAGATGCAGTGGATCGACGCCGCCGCCTACAACACCGGCGAGTACTTCCACGGCCCGTTCGAGGTTTCCACCGAGGGTAAGCCCTACGTCTTCTTCATGTCCGATGGTGCTACCCGTCCGATGGACGCTCGCGCCCTCACCTTCCTTGAGCGCATGGGCGCCAAGGTCGCTCTGATCGACTCCAAGGACTACGGTCTGGCCGACGCCGTGCCGGCGAGCGTTGTCACCTACTTCAACCCGCTGCTGCACCTCGCCGTTATGCGCGAGTACGGCAACCAGATCGCCGAGGCCCGTCAGCACCCGCTGACCATGCGTCGCTACATGTGGAAGCTTTCCTACTAATAGGTTCCGCCGTTCTACCGAACGGCGGAGAGGCCGACGCTGCGCGAGCCTCTGTCGGACAATCTGCCGTTCAATTTCAAGGGCGCGACCGAAAGGTCAGCGCCCTTTCATTTCACGGCACCTTGTCACGACAGAGACTCGCTCGCTGACTTTGCCAATAACGGGGCGTTGAACTATGTCGATGGCGTTGTGCGCAATTTGCTCCGAAGGAAAACTGTCAATTGTTTTAGGAGGTCGCCGTGATCAAGGCAGTGCTGTTTGATATGGATGGCGTGCTGGTCGATACCGAGTGGTTCTACAACCGTCGTCGCGTGGCGTTTATGGAGGAGAAGGGGTTCCACTTTGACGAGATCCCTGACCTTTCGGGGTCTAACGAGCCGGCCATTTGGCAGGCGCTGGTGCCCGACGATATTGAGCTGCGCGAGCGCCTGCGCGTGGAGTACAAGCAGGTCTACAGCCCGGACCATCCCGTTCCGTATGCCGAGCTGCTCAACGAGCAGACGGAGCCGGTGATGCGTAAGCTGCACGAGCGCGGCGTGAAGTGTGCCATCGCGAGCTCGTCCTATCGCGAGCTCATTGACGAGCTGGTGGAGATTGCCGGCATCGCCGACGTGCTGGACTACACCATCAGCGGTCACGAGTGCAGCGCGTTTAAGCCCGACCCCGAGATCTACCTGCGTGCCATGGAGGCACTGGGGGTGGAGCCTGCCGAGTGCCTGGTTATCGAGGACTCGCCTTTGGGCATCGAGGCCGGCAAGCGCTCCGGCGCCCGCGTCCTGGCGCTGCGTCCGCACGAGGGCGTCAACCTGGATCAGTCCGCCGCCGACGTCGTCATCGACAACCTGTCCGACATTTTGGCCGCTTTGTAGCGTCAATCCACCGCGAGAGTTACGGATTCACGGGTCTTTTGATGTGGATGGGCTTTATTTGGCTTCGATTTGATCCGTTTGGCTTCGACTCAGACTAAGTGAGTAGACTTTTTGGCGCAGGCCGACCACAAAGCGTATCTGCCTTAGTAAAACCGCAGGTCACGGAGGTGGCTGTTTTGAATGTGCTCGGCAGGTCGCGAAAAGTCTACTCACTTAGATTTACGGTGCTGGATATTTTGGGCAGGAACAGTTGAGCTTGGGCGGCGCGTGTTGCCAGACGATGTTGGCA
>CAKUHM010000116.1 GCA_934655835.1 uncultured Collinsella sp.
TTGTTAGTACTGTTCTATCACACTTTTTGATTGGTATACCTAACGAATTGTTTGTTGCCGTAATCGGTACCTTTTCGCCGACGAACGGTCATGAATTGCCTTGTTGATGGATTTGTTTGCGGTCAAGTGTGGTTTATGGCAAAGTGTGCCCAAACTAATTTTTAGGAAGGCACCCATGACCCCCGCACAGATTGAGTTTTACAAGCGCCTCGCACACGGCCTGGCGCTCCAATTTGGCCCCAACTGCGAAGTCGTCGTCCACGACCTGGAGACCGAGGACGTGGACCACTCCATCGTAGTGATCGAAAACGGCCACGTCAGCGGGCGCAAACTGGGTGACGGCCCCAGCCATATCGTGTTTGAGTCCATGCACGAGGGCACCGCCGACGTGCACGACCGCGAGCCATACCTCACCAAAACAACCGATGGCAAGCTGCTCAAGTCCTCTACCATCTTTATCCGCAACGACGAAGGCAAGCCCGTCGGCATTTTGGGCATTAACTTTGACATTACGCTCATGAAGGCTTTTGAGCGTTCGCTCGACGCCTTTACCGGCACCGGCGGCACGGGCTATACCGAGCCCGAGCCCATTACCAAGAACATCGGCGACCTGCTCGAGGACCTGCTGCACGAGTGCGAGCAGTTTGTGGGCAAGCCCGCGGCGCTCATGACCAAAGACGAGCGCATTCGTGCCATTGGCTACCTCGACCGTCGCGGCGCCTTCCTCATTTCCAAGTCGAGCGAACGCGCCTGCGAGTTCTTTGGCATCTCCAAGTACAGCTTCTATAGCTACCTCAATGAGGCCAAGGCGGCGGCCGACGACAAGTAGGCACTCGCCTGGATTGACCCTCCCCTTTCGGGCGCGAGTTCTGGAAAGCATGAATCCAAGACCGAGCCGCTTGGAAAGTTCCATATAATCGATGTCATTAGTATTTCGAAAGGGTGGAACAGAATGGCGTTGAGCAAGGCATCGTGCACCGGTCGCGGAGTGACTCCGGCAATTGGTGGACATGTGCACCACATGTTCGATGGAGACGAAGACGATCTGTTTTCGCTGAGCCTTGATGACGTGATGAGTGACCGCCCTTGGACTGCCGACGAACTCATGGGCGGCGGCGCTCGCCCGTCGAGCCCCGATCCCTCGCTCGCGCCGAAACCCGCAGCGGCACCTGTGCAATCACCTGTTTCGTCACCCGTGGCCGCACCGACGTCCACGCCTGCTCCGGCAACCACGCCCGCTCCCCGCCCCGCAAGCGACCCGTCCGAGACGGCGGCATTTCTCGCTGCGGCGACGCGGGGCAAATCGGCGGATAGCACCGTTATGTACAGTGCCCAGCAGTTGCCTATCCCTGCGGCACGCAAGCCTCTCGTCATGAGGCTCGACGACCCCTCAGGCCATCAGGTCGCCTACGATTCTTGGGCTGCAGCCGATCTGGACGAGACCTCTACCGGCATGCCGGCGCTCGACGTTCCGGTTAACCCTCTGTATGCTGCCGATACAAGTGCCGTGGCATATGATGACGGTGCAGCATATTCCGATGGCTATGCCGGTACCGGTCGTATCGAGACCGAGGATTACGGCGCCGCATCGAGCGATTACGTCGACGACCCATACGCTGCCACGCCTGCACCGGAATATGATCCGGAAGCTGTGTCCGCGCCGGCGTACACAAAAAGCACGGGCGAAGAGCGCTTCGCCGATTATTACGCCGAGGAAAAGTCCATGCGTTTCTCGGAGTTTCCGCAGGCAGTCAAGGTTGCCTTTATCGTCATTGTGGTGGCACTGCTCGGCGTGATCGCATTCGAGGGATTCCAGCTGTTCCGCGGCCCCACCGCATCCGAATCGGCAACGCAGCAACAAGAGGACGACAACGAGCATTTGGACATCAACACCCTCAAGGGCGACCCCAACGACGGAGACGACGAGTAGCGAGGACTGAGGGCGGGCAAAACCGGCGCCCCGCTACGGCTCCAATAGGCCCGCCATAAAGATGGGCAGATACAGTACGCCACCATCACGGTGCAGGTTACATTCCGCAAGCACCAGGGCGCGATCGATCCCGTAGCCCTTCGTCGCCAGCGCGTTGTCGAGCGCCGCATGGGACTTATAGCTCTTGCCCGATTTAACCTCTATGGCAAGAACTTCCCCATCGAACGTCTCCTCAACAAAATCGAGCTCGCCAACCTTTTTGGACGTAAAGTAGCGCAGCCTGAATCCATGGGCCTTGAGCTCTTGGGCAACAAAGCCCTCGAACGCCGCCCCCATGTTCATGCCAAAGGCACCTTCTGCCTCCCCATCAAAAACGCCCTGGGCGACCTTTTTGGAATACGACGACATGAGCATGCCGGTGTCCAAGTAAAACAGCTTAAAGAGATTCCGCTGCTCCCCCATTAAAAGAGGCGCAACTGGTGCGGTCACGTTATATACGGGAAGCGCGACGCCTGCCTCCGATAACCAGAGAAAATGGTCTGTCACCTGCGAAAAGCGTTTAATGCCACTAATCGACGACAGCTTAAATCGCTTGTTTTTTGAGCCCGCCTCGCTGGGGATCAAATCGTATATATCGCGAATAACCAAGCGCAGCTCGGGCGGCGCATACTTTGCAATGTCATCGCGATACAGGGCGTGAAGATCACGATGAATGTTTCGAACCTCGTCGACGTTACGAGTCGCCAAGAAAGCATTGACCGCGTCGGGCATGCCACCCACCACCACATACTGGTGGAACAACTCGAGCAGGCGATCATATAGATAATCGGGAAGTTCCTCTTCATTCTTTAGGCAGCCCCTGAGCATGTCGAACGCGTTAGCAGCAACGCCGTTTGCCCAGCAGAACTCCTCAAAGTCGAGGGGATACATCTGGACCTGCTCAACGTAACCCACCGGCAGGGAATCGATGCCCTCGAGCTCAACGCCAAGGAGCGAACCGGTAAGGATGTAGCGAAAGTCGCCGCGCTGCACGAGGTACTTGATAAACGTCACCACATTGGGGCATCGCTGCACCTCGTCGATAACCACGACGGTTTTGTTGGCAACCATGGGCTGCGTCGCGGCGATGGACATGCGCATAAGCAGGTCATCCGCGCTTTTTGCCGCCAAAAACGAATCACGCACAGAAGTGTCGGCAATAAGGTCGAAGGTAACGACATGCTCAAACGATTCACTTGCAAACGCGTTGACCAGATATGACTTTCCCACCTGTCGGGCACCCTTGACCAAAAGAGCCTTGTTAGGCGACGAGGTAAGCCAAGATTCAAACTGTGCCTTCGCTTTTCTTTGTAGCATGAGCGCACCCCTTATTACGTGCTGTTTTAGCATTAGGATACACTTTTCCGCAATTGTTGAATGGTTGTTTCGACACTTTTTCGCAATTTTGGCGTGCCGTATTTGACACTTTTCCGTACTTTTATACGGCTGGTTTCGACACTTTTTCGGATATTGGCCGACAATAGCCAGAGACCCGCACGCACTGCAGTAGATCAAGCCGTTCAGAGACGACTCGCGCAAACCCTTGATCTGGAAGCTCATTGCCGACGGCGTATGCAATTTTTAAGCCACACGATGTCAAAAGACTGACACTTGTGTATGCCTTTTGACATACACAAGTGTCAGCAAGGTTCATTTGTTTGACAGAACGTTTTCTCGTCGTCAGTTGAATAGCCAGACGCGATTCATTCCCGTCTATAATTCGTCTTACCCTTTGTGCAGAGAAAGGGACGCACCAGACCTATTTCTTCATCTTCAGTTCCGCCGTTAATTGCCCAACTGCCGATTCAACATAGCGAGGCACGTTAATGGCATCCTCAGGCAGCGTCCATGAACATTTCTCCGGAAACGTCTTATCCCTCACGAATTCCCAGTCGGAAACGTCCCCTGTTTTTGTGTACTCAACAAGGCTCAAGCGTAAAGAATCGGGATCAGACATAGCTCTTCGCCAACTCAACAGCGGGAGTTCAAACCGGCATTCATATTCACATTCTGCAAATGAATCCGATTTAAAGAACTTGAAGCCAGTCGTTTTTTGAGCTTGAGTACACACATGGTTGTTGCCATATCCCAAGAACGCACTCGACAAAATCCAGGCGTCATCCTCTTTCCTGCAGCCATGAGTCTCAACACCAACTCGCACCACCAATAAAGCGGTGCCGGCAATCTCGTTACCGCAAGCTACAGAAGAAAGAACCTTCGTCTTATTCTCTGCCACCGTCCTTACCCCCCAAACCTATAGTCGCTGATGCCCAACGTGGAGCAGTTCTCGCTTATTGCTCGGACTGTTTGCACGGGGATTCCGTCTTCGACATGAGCGGAAACGCTAAACGAAAGCTGCACGTCGGCACCGCCCAACATGTTTAGTTGGCTCACCACTTCATCCATGATGGTCTGGATATTGCGATTGACACGAGTGTTGTCGAGCTTTGCCGTCATATGGAAGGATGTCTTTTGTCTCGCGGGCTGCACCACCACTGGCGTTGTGTCGACAACCGTGGTCCTGCCGTCCGTATCCGTTACGGTTTCGCTCGTCGTAGGACCAAACGCAATTCCATGCCCGCCGTCATCGGAGTTCTGCGCAGCCTCCGCAGCCGCAGCGCGAGCAGCAGCCTCTTCCTCTTCAATCTGCTTTGTTGCCACAGTCGGCTTCACCAGCAGGTCGCTCTCGTTAATAAACGCCTTCTGCTCACCAAGCGTCAGCTCCATATAGCGATCGTCCGAGAAGCCAGCAGCAAGGCCAAAGTATTCCTTTGAGCCCAGGCCCCTTTGAATCGCGTCCTCGAGCACGCCATAGCACGACAGCCTGGGAAGATAGCAATAAGAGCACAGGAACTCCCACAGACGCTTAATCTGGATGTGGTCCGCTTCCTTCCAGAGCACTCGATCGAGCTCCATCTTAAGCAGGGCGGGTGCCCAGGTCTTGATGGCCGCCTCATCGGAAACAAGCTTGCGCGCCATCTTGGCAACGATATTTTCGCCGCCGCCCTCAACGTGTTCTGCTTCCCAAACGATATCCATCGAGTCGCTGAAAAGGTCGACACGCGGATAAATAAGCCAGCTATAGGCC
>CAKUHM010000117.1 GCA_934655835.1 uncultured Collinsella sp.
ACCGTGCGGGCCTTGTCGGCCATGGTGCCGATGCGCTCGGGCGCCTCAAAGCGGCGGGACTTCTCGAGCAGCTCCTCCACCGGCGTACGCATCCAGTCCACCAGCTTGATGAGCGCCTGCATGCTAGCGCGCGTGGTGGCAGAGCTTCCCAGCTCGTCCTTCTGCAGCTCGGCATTGCTCATGGAGTACAGGAAGAAGTCGAGCAGGCCCGGCACCACGGCCTCGCAGCCCTCGCGCTCGATGACGTCGACTACGTGATTGTTGGCCGTGGGATGGAACTTGACCAGAATCTCACCGACCACGCCCACGCGCGGCTTGGTGCCCTCGCCCACAAGCGGCATGGTGTCGAACGCGCGGATGGCCTCGCGAGCGAGCTTGGTGTAGTTGTGCCTGTTGAACTTAGGCGCCAACTTGCGGGCGCGCGCCATGTACTCCTCGTAGAGCGCGTTGGCGGCACCGGGCGTGGCCTCGTACGGGCGGCAGCGATAGAGCATCTGCATCATCACGTCGCCAAAGAGCACAGCATACACGGCCTGCTTGAGCAGTGCCGGCGTAATCTTAAAGCCAGGGTTGTCCTCGCCAAGCGCCACGGCCGAAAGCGAGATCACCGGGATCTCGGGGTGGCCGCTCTCGCGCAGGGCCTTGCGGATGAGCGCGATGTAGTTGGTGGCGCGGCAGCCGCCGCCGGTCTGGCTGATGACCACGGCCGTCTTGGACAGGTCGTATCGACCGCTCTCAATGGCCTCCATGATCTGGCCCGTCACCAGGATCGACGGGTAGCAGATGTCGTTGTTCACGTAGCGCAGGCCCGCCTCGACGGCGTCGTGGTCGGTCGAGGGCAGCAGCTCCAAGTTGTAGCCGGCACCGCGGAATACCTCTTTGACCAGGTCAAAGTGGATCGGCGCCATCTGCGGGCACAGGATGGTGTAGCCCTCGTCGCGCATCTGCTCGGTAAAGGGCACCTTGGGCCACGCGGTCGAAGCACTCTCGCGCTGCGCCTCAAACGTGTACTTGCGGCTCGCGAACGCGGGGGCATCCGTGGAGGGCGTCACCGGCGCGGCATCGCCCTGCTCGTAGGCCTCGCCCGCGGCCGTGGCCTCGGCCAAGCGCTCGGCCTCCTGGTCCTTGAGCGCGGCCATGAGCGAGCGGATGCGGATGCGCGCGGCGCCCAGGTTGGACACCTCGTCGATCTTGAGCACGGTGTAGATCTTGCCGCTGGCTTCCAGAATCTCCTGCACTTGGTCGGTGGTCAGGGCATCAAGGCCGCAGCCGAAGGAATTGAGCTGGATCAGGTCCAGGTCGTTGCGCATCGTCACAAAACGGGCGACGGCGTACAGGCGGCTGTGGTACATCCACTGGTCGACGACGCGGATGGGGCGCTCGGGCTTTACCAGATGCGCGAGCGAATCCTCGGTAAAGACGGCAAAGCCAAAGCTCGAGATAAGCTCGGGCAGGGCATGGTTGATCTCGGGGTCGTTATGGTAGGGACGACCGGCGAGCACGATGCCGTGACCGCCGTGGTCCTCGACCCACTTAAGGGCTTCCTCGCCCATGGTCTGGATGTCCTCGTGGAAGCGAGCATCGGCCTCAAAGGCGGCGTTGACGGCGGCATCGACCTCGGAGCGCGTGATCTTGGGTCCGCGCACGCGACCGCGACCGGCCTCGGCGTCGGCCACGCGATCGACGGCGAGCACCTGGTACAGGCGGCGCTTGAGCTCGGTCTTGTCGTGATAGGGCACAAACGGGTACAGGAACTCGATGTTCTGCTCGCGGATCTCGTCAATGTTGAGCGCCAGCGCCGTGGGGTAGCTCATGACGATGGGGCAGTTGTAGCAGTTGCCGGCGGTCGGATCCTCCTTGCGTTCCCAACGCACGCACGGCATCCAAATGAAGTCGACATCGCGGTCGATAAGGTTCATCACGTGGCCGTGGCTCATTTTGGCCGGGTAGCACACGCTCTCGGACGGCATGGACTCAATGCCCGCCTGATAGGTCTTTTTGCTCGACTGGTCGGACAGCTGCACGCTAAAGCCCAGGCGCGTAAAGAACGCGTGCCAGAAGGGGTAGTTCTCGTACATGTTGAGCGCGCGCGGGATGCCGACGGTGCCGCGCGGGGCCTCGTCCGGGCTCAGTACCTCGCGGTTGAAGAGCAGCTCGTTTTTCCTTTTGAAGAGGTTGGGGGCCTCGGTCTTTTGCTTTTTGTGGCCGGCGCCCTTCTCGCAGCGGTTGCCGGTAATGAAGCGCCTGCCGCCGCCAAAGTCGTTGACGGTGAGCTGGCAGTTGTTGGAGCAACGGCCGCAGCGGACGTGCTTTTGCGTCACGGTGAGGTGCGCGATGTCCTCGGCCGAGAGGATGGTCGAGATGCCGTCGGCGCCGGCGCGATCGCGGGCGAGCAGGGCCGCACCGTAGGCACCCATGCAGCCGGCGATGTCGGGGCGCACGGCATGAACGCCGGTGAGCTGCTCAAACGCGCGCAGCGTGGCATCGGACATAAAGGTGCCGCCCTGGACGATCACCTGACTGCCGATCTCCTTGGGATCGCGCAGCTTAATGACCTTAAACAGGGCGTTCTTGATGACGGAGTAGGACAGGCCGGCAGCGATGTCGCCCACCGTGGCGCCTTCCTTTTGCGCCTGCTTGACGCGCGAGTTCATAAAGACCGTGCAGCGGCTGCCCAGGTCGACGGGGGCCTTGGCGTGGATGGCAGCGTCGGCAAACGCACGCACGTCCATGTTCATGGACACGGCGAAGCTCTCGATAAAGCTACCGCAGCCCGACGAGCAGGCCTCGTTGAGCATGATGTGCTCGATCACGCCGTCCTTGACGCGCAGGCACTTCATATCCTGGCCGCCAATGTCCAGAATAAACTCGACGCCGGGCAGGAACGCCTTGGCGCCGCGCAGGTGCGCGACGGTCTCGATCTCGCCGGAGTCGGCCTTGAGGGCCTCGATGAGCAGCGCCTCGCCATAACCGGTGGTGGTCACGTGGCCGATGGTGCAGCCGGCGGGGATGTGGTTGTAGAAATCGGCCATGATGACCTTGGCCGTGCCCAGGATGTCACCGTTGTTGTTGCCGTACCAGGTGTGCAGCAGCTGGCCGTCCTCACCCACGAGCGCGGCCTTCATGGTGGTGGAACCGGCGTCGATGCCGATGAACACGCGGCCGGTATAGCCGTCGAGCTTGCCCTTGGGGACGACCTCGGTGTCGTGGCGGCTCTTAAACTCGGCGAAGTCATCGTCGGTGGCAAAGAGCGGGTCCAGACGCTCGACCTCGGCACCCTGCGTGTCGCCCAGGCTATCGATGGCATCGATGAGCTGCGGGAATGTGCTGAGCTTGTTGGACTCGTGCGCCATGGCGGCGCCGCTCGCCACAAACAGGTGGGCGTTTTGGGGCACGATGCGGTGCTCCTCGTCCAGGTTGAGCGTGAGGTAGAAGCGGTGGCGCAGCTCGGAGAGGTACTGCAGCGGGCCGCCCAGGAAGGCAACATTGCCGCGGATGGGACGGCCGCACGCCAGGCCCGAGATGGTCTGGGTCACGACGGCCTGGAAGATGGACGCGGCGACGTCCTCGGGGCGGGCGCCCTCGTTGAGCAGCGGCTGCACGTCGGTCTTGGCAAAGACGCCGCAGCGGCTGGCGATGGGATAGATGGTGGTGGCGTTGGCCGCGAGCTCGTTGAGGCCGCTGGCGTCGGTGTGCAGCAGGGTTGCCATTTGGTCGATGAAGGCGCCCGTGCCGCCGGCGCAGGTACCGTTCATGCGCTGCTCGATGCCGTTATCGAAGTAGATGATCTTGGCGTCCTCGCCGCCCAGCTCGATAGCCACGTCGGTTGCCGGGATGAGGGTCTCGACGGCGCGCTTGCTGGCAATGACCTCCTGGACAAACTCCAGGTCGAGCCACTGGGACAGCAGCAGACCGCCCGAACCGGTGATGGCGCAGGTCATCTGAGATGTCGACAGCACGGTCGCGGCGCCCTCGAACAGGTCGCGGGCGCAGGCGCGGACGTCGGTGTGATGGCGCTGGTACTTGGCGTAGACGATCTGGTTATCGTCGTTGAGCACGGCGAGCTTGACGGTGGTGGAGCCCACGTCAATGCCCAAGTGCAGGTTACCGCGGGCGGCCTCGGGGTTGAAAATCGCGCCTTCGGGGGCGTGGGCGGCGGCTACAGGCTCAGTGGCGGTAGCGGGCTCGGCGGCGACGGACGCCTCCCCTGCCACGTTCTTGGCATCGGCAACTGCCTCGGCAACTTTCTCGACGGCCGCGGTCGCGGCCTTCTGCGCGGCGTCCATCACGGTGGGCGCGGCCTCGCGTGCGGCAGCGACCATGCGGTCCTTAATGCCCTCGACGAGCTTGCTCATTGTCTCTCCTCTTAGTTGTTGGACTCGACGGTTGCGACGGTGTCGGCCGCGTCCTCGAGCTGCAAGTTCAATAGCTTCATGCCGTATTCCGGCACGTTGATATCGATGGGTTGGCCATACAGGTCACCAGGGCGCACAAAAGCGAGCACCGTCATAATGCGTGCCATGGCCTCGGGCGATTCGGTGAGCCCACGCTCAAACCAGCGCTGAATCATGCCGACCTCGGCACTCACGACGTAGGTGACGTAGTAGTCAAAGAACGTGCCCAGCGCCAGGCCCAAAATGCCCGTCTGCGCACGCGGCACCACAGCCTCACGCGCGGTGTCGATGATCCTTTTAATGAAGGCCTGGTCGCCGCCCGGACCCAGCAGCGCACCAATTAAGTCGCGGTTGGCCGCAAGATAACGCAGCAACTCAACCGAACCGGGCGCCGGCTCGAGCTCATCGATGTTGTGATAGAGATCAGGCAGCTGAGCTGCGGTGATGAGCTCAATGCGCTCACGGATCTCGGCCAGCAAGCCGTCCTCGATTTGATTGATAAAGTCGGGGATATCGCGGTAGTGCGAATAGAACGTGCGGCGCGTAAGGCCGGCGCGCTCGGTGAGCGACGCGACATTAATGCGCGAAAGGTCGCCGCTTTCGGCAAGCTCGCTGGCAAGTGCCTGGCGAAGGGCACGCTGCGAGCGAAGGGACCGGCG
>CAKUHM010000118.1 GCA_934655835.1 uncultured Collinsella sp.
TGTCTGACGGGTCATGGCGATTCGACCACCGTCGCGCGTGAACTCATGCAGAATCCGTTCATGCAGATGTAGGTTCGAAGCCGTCTTTCGAATCACGAAGACCGCTCAATCGTCAAGTAATTTTCCCCAACGGGTCGATTCTGTGGGGCAAACGGTCAAAATTTGTCCAATCGGATGATATTCGTGAACAAACGAACGTTTATGCTGCGGTATGCCGTGGTAAAATCACAGGCGTTATCGGAGCAACCTTACAGGAGGTTTCTTTTATGCTCGTCAACGCAGCAGACATGCTCAAGAAGGCCGAGGCCGGCAAGTACGCTCTCGGTGCCTTCAACACCAACAACCTCGAGTGGACCCTGGCTATTCTCCAGGCCGCCGAGGAGGCCAAGTCTCCGCTGATCCTTCAGTGCACCGCTGGTGCCGCTAAGTGGATGGGCGGTTTCAAGGTCTGCGCCGACATGGTCAAGGCTGCCGTCGAGGCCACGGGCGTTACCGTTCCCGTCGCCCTTCACCTCGATCACGGTTCTTACGAGGACTGCTTCAAGTGCATCGAGGCCGGCTTCACGTCCATCATGTATGACGGCTCTCACGAGGAGACCTTCCAGCTTAACCTCGACCGCACCAAGGAGCTCGTTGAGCTTGCCCACTCCAAGGGCATGTCCATCGAGGCCGAGGTCGGCGGCATCGGCGGCACCGAGGACGGCGTGACCTCCAACGGCGAGCTCGCTGATCCTGCTGAGTGCAAGCAGATCGCTGACCTGGGCGTCGACTTCCTCGCCTGCGGCATCGGCAACATCCACGGCGTGTACCCCGCCGACTGGGCTGGCCTTTCCTTCGAGCGCCTGGGCGAGATCAAGGCCCAGACCGGTGACCTGCCCCTCGTCCTGCACGGTGGCACCGGCATCCCCGAGGATCAGATCAAGAAGGCCATCTCCCTGGGCATCTCCAAGATCAACGTCAACACCGACCTGCAGCTCGTCTTCGCCAAGGGCGTTCGCGAGTACATCGAGGCTGGCAAGGATCAGCAGGGCAAGGGCTTTGACCCCCGCAAGCTCCTCAAGCCTGGTCGCGACAACATCGTTGCCCGCACCAAGGAGCTCATGGAGGAGTTTGGCTCCGTCAACAAGGCGTAAGTAGCGGTTTAACTTTCCCGCCGGAGGCCCCGTTCGCCCTACGCTTTTCCCTTGCGCTCACCTGGCTTTGCCAGAAGTCGCGCAATGGGAAAAGCTCCGGGCGAACGGGGCCTCCTTTGTTAACTCGCTACAGGGTTACGAGGCTGAATATAAATTAGCTTCTGGCTTCGCCAGAAGTCGCGCCGAGGAAACAGCTCCGGGGGACGGGGCTTCCTTCGTTTTCCGCCGCAGGGTTACGGGGCTGAGATAATTTAATAGCTACCGTTTATCGGTGTTTGGGGGCTCCTTGGTTGGGGCTTTGTTTTTGTGTCGGTACAATGGGTTCAGTTTGTCGTTTGATGTGGGAGTGGTTATGGCTGTTGTTGATGTTTTGCCTTCGGACGGGAAGGTCGTTGACGAGGGGCCTGTTGGTTGCTCTGTTGATGTTTGCTGTGATGACTTTCGTCATCTCGATATTGGATTGCCGCCTGAGATTCTTCGTCTCAAGGATGCTGGATATTTGACGCGTGCTGTTGCGGCTTGTGATCGGCTCTTGGAGCAGAATCCTGAGCCTTCGCTGGCTGCTTGTGTTCGTGCTGAGCGGTATCGCATGCTCGAGACGCCGCTTCATTTTTCGGTGTCGCGCGATCAGGCCATTGCGATGATTCGTAAGGAGTGGCCTGAGTTTACCGAGGAACAGTTTGACGATCTGATCGACCGTAAGCGTATTGACTGGCGCTTTATCGATGGCGAACTGTTCGTTCTCGACAACTTCCTCGATTCGCTTCGCGTATATCCCAAAGAGGTTCCCGGCATGCGGCCCGATTCTACGGACGGAATAGCACTGCGCAACGAGATGCTCAAGGAGATGGAGTCACAAAACGGATTGGCTCGCGTCATTACGCTTAAAGCGTCCGTGTCTGTCCCCGGCGCTCTAGATGGAGAGACTGTTCGCGCGTGGCTACCCGTTGCCGCCGCCTGTCGTCAACAGTCTCATATCGAGGTTCTCGATATGACGCCGGAGGGTGCTGTTGCCCCCGCGAATGCTTCGGCGCGTACCGCCTCGTGGTCTTCTTCGAGTGAGCACTTTTTTTCGGTGACCTATCGTTATCACATCGATGCTGCTTATTGTGATGTCTACGGTGGCACACTTCCGGTTTACCCGCGTATGGACGCGCCTCTGCCCGAGGATATTTCTGAGGACCGTCCGCACATTGCATTCACGCCGTATCTACAGCAGCTGACAGCCCGTGTCATTGACGGGCTCGAGGATCCGCTCGATCGCGCCCGTGCTATCTATGATTACCTGACGCAGCATATCGACTATCGCTATCAGCCGCCGTACTTGCTTTTGGGATCTATTGCCGATGACTGCGCGCATTCGCTCCGCGGCGATTGCGGCGTTATGGCGCTCACGTTTATCACCATGTGCCGTATCGCGGACGTGCCTGCCCGTTGGCAGAGCGGCCTGTATGTTGCGCCCGATTCGGTGGGGTCGCACGACTGGGCAGAGTTCTATACGCCGCAGACCGGTTGGCTCAACGCCGACGTGTCATTTGGATCTTCTGCTCGCAGGATGGGGGAGGAGTGGCGCCGCCGTCACTACTTTGGTAACCTCGATCCATGGCGCATGGTGGCAAACAATCGGTTCCAGGCCGAGTTTGAGCCGGCTTTCAATGGCGTGCGCGAGGACCCCTACGACAATCAGATGGGCGAGGCCTCGGTCGACGGTCGCGGATGCCGTCGGCGCGAGATGCTCCGCACGGTCGAACTCATCGAAATGCTCGAAGTTCCATTTTCGGACTAATCGGTAGCAAGCTGTGATAAACTAACTCACGCATTGCGTGCCCGAGTGGCGGAATTGGCAGACGCAGTGGACTCAAAATCCACCGTTGGCAACAACGTGCGAGTTCGAGTCTCGCCTCGGGCACCATACATGCAAGTGAGCGTTCAAGGGGGTTTAGGCCCCCTTTTTCGTGCCGAACTCGCGTGAGCGCGCGGAGCGTTAAGCAAACAGGCCTGTGGCCTGTTTGTAGCGGAGCGTGGCGAGGGCGCCATGCGCCCGAAGCCCGGGGCTTCGCGAAGCGAAGACCCTTCGAGTCTCGCCTCGGGCACCATTCATGCAAGCGAGCGTTCAAGGGGGTTTAGGCCCCCTTTTTCGTGTACGTAATGTGATAACGCTTCGAACGTGTTATTATCGCCAAGGCGTTGTTCCCGCAATGCCCTAAAGAGGAACCCGAGGGTTCCCACCTTTTGGCGCCAATGAGCAGCTGACTGGTCATACAACTTAGATTCCCTTCCTCAAATCGAGGAAGTCTATGTGTACGACCTGGTTGCTGAGAAGCGCCGGGTTATTTTTTATGAATGGAGGTAGGGAAAATAGCTAAGTCTGATGACACCCGCATCAACGACGAGATCACTGCATCTTCGTGCCGTTTGATTGGCGTCGATGGCTCTCAGCTCGGCCTGTTCGCCATCCGCGATGCTCAGCGCGTCGCCGACGATCAGGGTCTCGACCTGGTCGAGATCGCTCCCAACGCGGAGCCGCCGGTCTGCAAGGTCATGGACTACGGTAAGTTCAAGTACCAGCAGGCCATGAAGGCCAAGGCTGCTCGTAAGAACCAGTCCAAGGTCGAGGTCAAGGAAATGAAGTTCCGACCCAAGATCGACGTTGGCGACTACGAGACCAAGAAGGGCCACGTTCTGCGTTTCCTCAAGAAGGGCGCACGCGTTAAGATCACCATCATGTTCCGCGGCCGCGAGATGGCTCACCCGGAGCAGGGTCTTAACGTTCTCGAGCGTCTCGCCGAGGATCTCAAGCCTTACGCTACGGTCGAGTCCAAGCCTAAGATGGAAGGCCGTAACATGCTTATGCTGCTCGCCCCGATCAAGGGCGCCTTCGATGAGGATAAAGCGGCAAGCGATACCAAGTAACTAGTGTTCTGTAACCGATTAAGGAGTATTTCATGCCTAAGATGAAGTCCCACAGCGGCACCAAGAAGCGTTTCCGCAAGACTGGTACCGGCAAGCTTATGCGCGCCAAGGCTTTCAAGAGCCACATCCTGAGCAAGAAGTCCACCAAGCGTAAGCGTGGCTTCCGTCAGGAGACCGAGATCGCCGCTGCCGACCGCAAGGTCATCAAGTCGCGTCTCGCCTAAGTTCGCGTTCCCGTTTTTCGTTTTACCGTCTAGGAGTTGATAGAACATGGCACGTATTAAGCGCGCTGTTGCCGCCAAGAAGAAGCGCCGTACCGTTATGCACCGTGCGAAGGGTTACTACGGTGCCGCTTCGCGTACTTACAAGCATGCTAAAGAGCAGGTCCAGCACTCCCTGCAGTATCAGTATCGTGATCGCCGCAACAAGAAGCGCGAGATCCGCTCTCTCTGGATCACCCGTATCAATGCTGCTGCTCGCCTGAACGACATTTCTTACTCTCAGTTCATGCACGGCCTGAAGGTTGCCGGCATCGAGCTCGACCGCAAGGTCCTGGCTCAGATGGCTTACGAGGACATCGAGTCCTTCAACGAGCTGGCTACCATCGCCAAGAAGGCTCTCGAGGCCTAATAGATTCTCTTGAATCGCTAGGGGAGTGTCGCGCTGTGCGCGGCGCTCCCTCTTTTTATCTGAAGCGCGGTTTACATTGCTAAAAGCGCGGGTAGATAGACACTTACAGGTGACCGATCTCTATATATTCCTGAACCAAAGGGTCATCATCTGATACGTGCGGAAGATCCGCACCAGTCTTTCTATTAGCTATAGAAAGCGATATGTTGTGTAGGACTTGTGAAGAGTGGAATTGACGTCCCACAGAGCTTCGCGGTCTGGCAATATATCTCCTTGCCGCGCGGCCCGGTCGGACCGGATGGACCGCGCAGGCGTGCACCTTGAGAACCG
>CAKUHM010000119.1 GCA_934655835.1 uncultured Collinsella sp.
GTCCAAGACCTACTCCATCACCGGCTGGCGCCTGGGCTACACCATCGCTCCTGCCGAAATCACCGAGCGCATCAAGAAGGTCCACGACTTCCTCACCGTAGGCGCCGCCGCTCCCCTGCAAGAGGCCGTCGTTACCGCCCTCAATTTCGACGATAGCTATTACCGGGAGGTCCTCGACCTCTACACCGCCAAGCGCGACCTATTCTGTCAGGGACTCGACAGCATCGGCCTCACGCACAACGTGCCGCAGGGCGCCTACTACGTGATGATGGATATCTCGGAGTTTGGCTATGACAGCGACCTCGACTTCTGCGAGGATTTGGCCTCCAAGGTGGGCGTGGGCGCCGTTCCGGGCTCGAGCTTCTTCCGCGAGCCCGTCAACCACCTCATCCGCTTCCACTTTGCCAAGCGAGACGAAACGCTCAACGCTGCGCTGGAGAACCTCAAGTCTCTGCGTGATAAAATCGAGCCGCGCGGGTAAGGACGGTCAGTAACTAAAGGCACTAAAGAAACCTCGTGAACCCGTTGGGCCACGAGGTTTCTTTTTATAGCGACCTCATTTATTTTTTAGAGCGCTATACTTTAGTCACGGAGCAACTCGTCCCAGAGAGGAATACTATGGCAGAGCAGCAGCTTATCGGAGCGCTCGAGGCCGGCGGCACCAAGATGGTCTGCGCCAC
This sequence comes from uncultured Collinsella sp., assembly GCA_934655835.1. The sequence continues at coordinate 681 of CAKUHM010000119.1, forward strand.
GGGCTATGCAGACGGCACGGTCCTGGAACGCGAGCAGATTGCGACCACGACCCCGCAGGAGACCGTTGAGGCCGTCAACGCATGGTTTGCCGACAAGGGCATCGCCGCGCTGGGCATCGGCGCCTTTGGCCCCACCGCAGTCAACCCTGCCTCGCCCCAATACGGCAAGATCCTGGAGACGCCCAAAACGGCATGGCACTACTTTGACCTGCTGGGCACCATCCAAAACGAGCTCAATATTCCCTGCGGCTACGACACCGACGTGAACGTCGCCTGCCTGGGCGAGGTCACCTTTGGTTGCGCCCAGGGCCTCACTGACGTGGTGTATCTGACCATCGGTACCGGCGTGGGCGCCGGCGTGCTCTCGGGCGGTAAGCTCGTGCACGGCATGATGCATCCCGAGGCCGGCCACATCCTGGTCACGCGCGACCCGCGCGACACCATTGGCGAGCACAGCGGCTGCCCCTTCCACGACAACTGCCTCGAGGGCCTCATCGCCGGTCCCGGCGTCAAAAAGCGCTGGGGTGGCAAGAGCGCCGGAGAGATGGCCGATGACCCGGAGGCCATGGACCTTCTTGCCGGCTATCTGGCGCAGGCGCTCATGACCTACATCCTGTGCTACGCACCGCAGAAGATCGTCATCGGTGGCGGCGTGGCCGACCACACCCCCATCGTGCCGCTCGCGCGCAAGAAGTGCGCCGAGATGCTCAACGGCTACATCGTCACGCCCGAGATGGCCGACATCGATAGCTATATCGTCAACAACAGCCTCGAGGGCAAACAGGGCATTATGGGCTGCTTGGCCCTGGGCGCACAGGCGCTTCAGTAACAGACGCACCCGCAGGGCGTGGCGCGCACGGCAAATCCGACCTACGGAACAACGCCATCACGCCTCATATAAGCCCTCAAATAAAAAAGGTCGCCTAGGACCAAACAATACGTCCTAGGCGGCTTTTTTGGCGCACATCAGCGACCGTAAGAGATATCGGAGCACAACACCCGTTGCCGCTCCACAGCAGTCGATCATCACATCGGTGATCATGCCGGCACGTCCCGGCACAAAGAGTTGAATCGTCTCGTCGATGGAGGGAACGAGCAGCAGGAACACCGCCGTGGGCAGCAGCACGTCAAAGGTGCGCCGCCCCTCATAATCAAAGGCATGCGTTGCCAGGATGCCGAGCACCATATACTCGGTAAAATGCGCGCACTTGCGAACAACAAAGTTGGTCACCCATGCATATGGAAGTCCCACGCCGTGCAGGAAGCCGCGGATAGCTTCCATGACCGTTAGGCTCAGCGAGCCCGACCCCGAGCCGGGAACCAGCGAATTGCCCCAGATCAAGAGCGCCATCAGGCAGGTCACAACCGCCCATTTTCGATTGATCTTAACCATGCAGAAGTTATGCCTCCGCGCGGAGCGGGGCGAAGCTGGCGGTACCGCCCTCGATAACGCTCAGATAGGCACGGCCCGTACGCTTGGCGGTAGAGGACTGCAGGCGCTCGATCTCTTCCTCGAGGATCTGATTGACGCGCTCGTGACGACGATTTTCCATAATGCCGGCGGCAATAGCCTCGGCCCGCTCGATGCCCTCGCGCGAGATACGGGCGGTATCCTCGGGGAACACAGCGCTGTGACGGCCGACATAGGCGGGGGCAGCAGGCTGAGGGGCAGTGACGGGAGCGGGGGCTGCAACAGGAGCAGGCCCGTCAATCTCATCCAGAATCGCGGTGGCGGCGGCCCACATGTCCTCGTGGCCCGAGTAATCGGCCATGGGGACATCAACCTCGAGCGAGGCATCCGGAAGGTCGCCGGTGTCGATGCGATCTTGGGCATCAATCGATGCGGTGATGGCTGCAGGTTCATCGAGGTCATCGAGATCGATGTCCGCGGCACCGGAGATGATAGGCATGCTGGCGAGGTTTGCGTTGTACGGCGCAGCCTCAGCCGCCTGCTGCTGGGCAGGAGCGCCCCAAAGCGAGCTTTCGGCGGCGCGGCGGGCGGCAACGGCCTCCTCGTCCGCGGTCATGGCTTCATCAACGTACGAATTATCGGCAGAAGCGTTCGCGTCCGCCGAGGTAGCGCTGCAGGCGTTATTGGCTGCCGCGTTGGCAACGAGTGCCACGAAAGCCGCCGTGCTGCCCGCAGGGGCGGCCTGGGAGCCCGACACGGCGCGTGCCGCAGCGGCGATGTCATCGCGATTGAAGGAGCCGGTCTGTCCGCCGTTGGTGAGCTCGTCGATGGCGACTTGATAGACGTCGCGCGAGTGTGCAGGGTCGCAGCTCACCGGCGAATCGTCGTCGAGCATACTGTCGATCATGGACCAAGCCTCGTCCTCGTCCATAGCATCTGCGGCTCGAGCGATGGTAGGGACACCATCATCGGCATGACGGCGCTGGAACGCACCAGTCAGGCCGGAAAGGAATGCCGAGGTAGACTGCTCCGACTGAGCCTGAGAAGCAGAAGTCGCAGCGTAAGGAGTCGCATCCTGCTGCTGAGCTGGAATCGAGGCGGTCTTGAACTCGCTTTGATGCTGATTGAGATTGGCGGCACCGCCCATGGCATCGGGCTGGAACAGACGCTCTTCACGCTGCGCACGATACTCGGAGATGCCCAGCGAGGCGGCATAGATACCCACGCCCGCCACCGCGCCCACGGCGAAGGGAACCGCACCCGCCACGACCGTCTCGTTCACCGACGAAAACGGCAGCGTCGCGGCATACATAACCACGGGAGCGGCAAGGCCGATCCCGCACGAAAGTCCGGCAAGGACTGCTCGTTGTGTTGCATCAGAAGAAGCCATGAGCTCTCCCCATCTTCCAGCACCCAAATCGCATCATTCAGTTGGCTGCGCGAGAGAAGATGAAGCGGGGCTATGCCCCAAAGCAACGGTATATGGTTCGTTTCATCTGCGTTTTCCGTCGCGAAGCTTAAAAGCTATTATGCGAAACCGCCCTGCCGATTGCAAGCGACGATATCGGATTGAAACGGGAAACCTGCTGCTCGTCGGTCTTATGGTCAAAAATAAGCGCGGAGCGGCGCTATGGAAAAGGGCCGAGGCTCAAAGCCCCGACCCTTTATCGCATTGATGACTATCGCTGCGCGTGGATGACAACCTAGAACGTCTGCTCGTAATCACTGTGTTTTTTGGCCGAACGTACCAGGAACTCCTGGTTGGTGTTGGTGCCCTTAAGACCCTTGATAAACGATGCGGCTGCGCGCTCGGTGTTGTTCATGCCGGCAAGAATGCGACGCAGACCAAAGACAAACGGGCGCATCTGCTCGTCGACCAACAGGTCCTCGTTACGTGTACCGGAGGCAACGGGGTCGATAGCCGGGAAGATGCGGCGGTCGGCCAGGTCGCGGTCGAGCTTAAGCTCCATGTTGCCGGTGCCCTTGAACTCCTCAAAGATCACCTCGTCCATCTTGGAACCGGTGTCGATGAGGGCAGAGGCCAGGATGGTGAGCGAGCCACCGTTCTCGATATTGCGGGCTGCACCCAGGAAGCGCTTGGGCGGATACAGTGCCGCCGAATCGACGCCGCCCGAAAGGATGCGGCCCGAGGCGGGCGCCGCCAAGTTGTAGGCGCGGGCGAGGCGCGTGATGGAGTCGAGCACCACCACGACGTCGCCACCCAGCTCTACGATGCGCTTGGCGCGCTCGATGACGAGCTCTGCCACGCGGGTGTGGTTGTCGGCAGGCATATCGAAGGTCGACGCCACAACCTCGCCCTTGATGGAACGCCGCATATCGGTGACCTCTTCGGGGCGCTCGTCGACGAGCAGGCAGATGAGGTGCACCTCGGGGTTGTTAATCGAGATAGACTGGCAGATCTTCTTGAGGATCGTGGTCTTGCCGGCCTTGGGCGGGGACACGATCAGGCCGCGCTGGCCCTTGCCGATCGGTGAAACGATGTCGATGGCGCGACCGGTAATAGAGTCCTTGCCGTGCTCCATGCGCAGCGGCTCGTTGGGATAGACCGGGGTGAGGTCGCCGAACTTGGGGCGGTTGCGAATCTGCTCGGGGTCCAGACCGTTGACGGTCGTGATTTTGGCGAGGCCGGCGCGCTTGTCGCCACCGCGCGAAGGACGCAGCGAGCCCTCGATGACGTCACCCGTGCGCAGGCGCGCGGAGCGGATGAGGTAGGCGGGCACGAAGGCGTCGTCGTTGGACTTCATGTAGCCATGGGCGTGGATGATGCCGGAGCTGTCCGGGCGAATCTGCAGAATGCCCTTGATATCGCGGAAGCCCTCGGCTTTCGCGGCGGTGACGTAGATCTC